>DAOPKR010000116.1:0-3342 GCA_035391305.1 Draconibacterium sp. | reverse complement strand
AACGGCCATTTTTCATCATCAACAATCAATTCAAGTTTATCAATGTGTTCCCTTATTTCTTCAAGATAAGGTTTTACCAAAGTGTCATATGCTTTTGCTTTACTCACTGCATCAATAATAACATTGGCACTTTTGCGGGCTTCAATCATCTCTTTCCGCAATGTTTTAATCGCTGAAATATGCATACCGATTTCTTTAATCAGATCAATCCTGTTCGTTGCAAACTCCTTAAATTCTTCGGCAGTAAACACCTCTTTCATGTTTCTCACGTTTTCGAGCAACATGGTTTGGTATTCGATAGCAATAGGAACAATATGGTTGAGCGCCATGTCGGCAAGCACCCGCGATTCTATCTGAATCTTCATGATAAACTTTTCATATTCAACCTCAACCCTGCCATGAATTTCTGAGTCGTTAAAAATTTCAAGTTTCAAAAACATGTTTTTAAATTCCGGCCGGTTGTATGCTTCAAGTGAATCAGGAACATTTTTGATATTCGTTAAACCACGTTTTGCAGCTTCCTTCACCCAATCTTCACTGTATCCATCGCCATTGAATCGTATTGGTTTCGACTGGATAATCAAGTCTTTCAGCACCTGGAAAATTGCCTCATCCTTCTTTACGTTCTTTTCGATTAAAGCATCAACGGCAACCTGAAATTTTTGCAGTTGATTGGCAACAAGTGCATTTAAAACAATAAGAGCCGAAGCATTATTTGCCGAAGAACCCACTGCGCGGAACTCGAAACGGTTTCCGGTAAAGGCAAATGGCGAAGTCCGGTTGCGGTCGGTACTGTCGAGAATTATTTCGGGGATGCGGCCAATATTTAGTTTTAAAGCGGTTTTTTCATCGGGAGTCATCTTTCTGTCAACAACCGCTTCTTCCATTAAATCGAGCATATTTGAGACTTCAGTTCCCAAAAATACCGACAAAATTGAAGGAGGCGCTTCATTTGCTCCCAAACGGTGTGTGTTTGACGCTGTTAAAATACTCGCACGAAGCAAGTCCTGTCCGTCGCGAACTGCTTTTAAGGCATTAACAACAAATGTGAGAAACTGTAAATTCGATTTCGGATTTTTCCCTGGCGAGAAAAGGTTTACACCCGTGTTTGTTTCCAGCGACCAGTTGTTGTGTTTCCCCGAACCGTTAATTCCTTTAAAAGGTTTTTCATGAAACAGCACACGGAAATTGTGCCGGCGTGCTATTTTCTGCATTATGTCCATAATCAACTGGTTATGGTCGTTGGCAAGATTTGCTTCCTCGTAAATTGGTGCAAATTCGAACTGGTTGGGAGCAACTTCATTGTGCCTTGTCTTTAATGGAATACCCAATTTATATGCTTCGTTTTCAACATCCTGCATAAACCGGTTGGCGCGGGTTGGTATCGACGAAAAATAGTGATCGTCAAGTTGCTGGTCTTTTGAAGCGGCATGCCCCATGAGTGTCCGTCCGGTTAAAACCAAATCAGGACGTGCAATAAACAATGCCTCATCAATAAGAAAATACTCCTGCTCCCACCCCAGATTTGTATGTACAGAAGTAACATTTTTATCGAAATACTGGCACACTGCAGTGGCTGCCTTGTCAACTGCCGAAATTGCCCTTAAAAGCGGTGTTTTATAGTCAAGCGCTTCACCCGTGTAAGAGATGAAAATGGTAGGGATTGTTAAAGTTGTTTCGCTGATAAATGCAGGAGAAGTAGGATCCCAGGCAGTGTAACCGCGGGCCTCGAACGTCTGACGGATTCCACCGCTTGGAAATGAAGAGGCATCAGGTTCCTGTTGGGCCAGCAAATTTCCTGAAAACGATTCGATTACAGAACCATCGGCGCCGTGAACAATAAAAGCATCATGCTTTTCGGCTGTGCCATCGGTAAGCGGATGAAACCAGTGGGTATAATGTGTGGCTCCGTTTTCAATTGCCCAGGTCTTCATTCCCTGTGCAACCTGATCTGCCATTTTGCGGTTGATTGTCGTGCCGTTTTCAATTGCATCTGTTACCGCTTTATAAGCTTCCTTTGAGAGGTATTTCTTCATTTTTGGCTGATTAAATACCAGCATTCCGAAATAATCTGAAACCAGGTTTTCTTCCCTGTGTATTTCAACCGGTTTGCGGTTCAAAACCTCCGTCAGTGCTTTAAATCTTACTTGTCCCATTGTGTATATTTTATCTGTTATTTTTCAATTATCAAAAATATGTAATTTTGATGATTTTGGTCATATCCTGAACTACCTGTTTTATCGAAATAACAGAATATTTATAAACAAGGGTACATAAATGTGGGGGTAAGTTTAAGAAATACATAAAATAATTCTTTATATCGAGGAATTTATTTGCTACAGACACATTTTAATTTTCAATTTTTACTGATTTGTATTTGATAATTACTGAAACAACAGCTACTTTTCTTCAAATTTTAAAAAGAATGAGCAGAGAAACAATAAGAGATAAAATAAGGGAGTCAAATTCCTCAAAAATAAAGATTGCGATTACTGATATAGATGGAATTCTTCGCGGAAAATATATTCATAAAAAGAAATTCCTCGACTCTGCTGACCTGCAGTTGGGTATTTGCGACGTAGTTTTTGGCTGGGATTCGGGTGACGTTTGTTACGATAATGTTGCTGTTACAGGCTGGCACACCGGTTACCCCGATGCACGCGCAAAGATTGACATATCAACTTTCAGGGAGATTCCCTGGGAAAATTCTACGCCATTCTTTTTAGCCGATTTCAGCGAACATGAGTTGTATGCCAAAACCACGTGCCCCCGGAGTTTATTGAAAAGAGTGGCAAAAGAAGCAGAAAACCTGGGTTTCAGAACACGTTTTGCGCAAGAGTTTGAGTGGTTTAATTTTACCGGAACACCTTCTGAAATAAACCGTTTGGGAATGAACAACCTGCAGCCGGTAACGCCCGGAATGTTTGGTTATTCGGAATTACGCACTTCGTTAAACCAAAAATTTGTGCACGAAATTATCGATTTTATGGAGGCATTTATTGTACCGCTTGAAGGAGTGCACACAGAAACCGGTCCGGGTGTTTATGAATCGGCAATTTATTACGATGATATTCTGGCAGCAGCCGACAAAGCCGTTCTTTTTAAAACAGGAATAAAGGAAATTGCCTACCGCCACAACATGGTTGCCAGTTTTATGGCAAAATGGAATTCGAAATTACCCGGTTGCGGCGGTCATATCCATCAAAGTTTGTGGGATAAGGAAGGGACTACCAATTTATTTCACAACACAGGGAGTGACCGGAAAATTACCGAAGTGATGGAACAATATATTGCCGGACAGTTGCTTTGTTTGCCCGAAATACTGCCCATGTTTGCCCCAAC
>DAOPKR010000115.1:3552-15390 GCA_035391305.1 Draconibacterium sp. | reverse complement strand
TACAATTGAAAAAACACAGCCGTAAACATTAAAATGGCGCAGAACACGGCAAACCCAAATCCCCCGGGAATGAGCAACACTGCGGTTGGTCAAAACCCGGAAAATATTCTTTTAATGACTTAATAAGAAAAACAAAAATTCTTAAACAATTTAAAATTTCTAATCATGAAAAAAGTAATTTTTCTTTTCGCAATGGTGTTTGCCGTAAGTATGGCAATGGCACAAAACATTTCAACAGTAAACCAAGCCGGTAATTTGCAGGAAGCATCTGTTTCGCAAGACGGTAGTAATTCTTCTCTTGTGAACCAAACAACTACGCAGTTAACCGGTGGTAAACAGACTTCAACCGTAATTCAACAAGGAACTAATGTCTCGACTATTACTCAAAACAATTCAGGCGGAACGGCAACTTCACCAAATGATGCTTTCATTCAACAAATTGGTTCTAATAATTCTACTCAATCCTCTACTTCAAGTGGTAACCAGGATCACGACCTTTGGGGTTATCAAGATGGAACTGGAAACGTGCTGACACAAACATCAACTGGTGGTTATACCATTGATTTGAAAGCCGAACAATATGGAACCACAAATACCGCAACACAAACAGCAACAGGAAGTAGTTATACTGATGCAAGGATAAAACAAGACGGAACCGACAACCAGGCATCACAATTTATCTATGGCTCAAATAATGGATACAGTTCTGCTGTTATATTAATTGATCAATTGGGTGCAGATAATACAGCTTTACAAACTTTTGCTGGTAATGGTTCAAATCATAAAAACAACGGGGTAATTAACCAGGATGGTGATTTGAATACTGCAACACAAACAGCAAATGGCCGTTCACTAGACCTGCAAATTACACAAACCGGTGTTTCGAATGAAGCAACCCAAATAGTTTCAGGTAATAATTATGGTCTTGTTCCGGCAGGTTTAATAAAAATTACTCAATCAGGTGATGATAACCAAGCCACTCAAACAGCAGATGGAGATGGAATAATTGGAACAATTTTACAAACTGGTAATTTAAATATTGCATCTATGTTTCAAACCGGAGATTTGCACACCGCAACAATTATTCAAACCGGCAACAGTAACTTGGCAACAGTATCTCAACAGTAGTTAACAAAAACGATAATAACAAAAAAATAAAAATTAATTCAAAATGAGTTTTTTAAATAATCTAATTCTTAATCTATTAAAATTTCAAATCATGAAAAAAGTAATTTTTCTTTTCACAATGGTTTTTGCTGCAACCTTCGCTATGTCGCAAAATACAGCAACTACAACTCAAACTGGTGATGACAACAGCGTATTGGTCGAACAGGTTGGGTCTAACACAGCTACTGTTACTCAAACTGCAACCCTATTAGTTCCAGCCCAAGCAGGAAATGATGCCGAGGTTTTACAAGTAAATGGAGATGGAAACGTTAGTACAGTTACGCAGACTGGGAATACTAACACTGTTTGGTTAAATCAGGGAATAAAAGCCGGCATTTGGACAGGTTACAATTCAAACGTTGCCTCAACTAACAGTACAGCTACAATTGCTCAATCTGGAGTTGGTAACATTGAAAACATGGAGCAATATGGCATATCAAACAGTGCAATTCTGTCTCAAACCAATACAACAAATGCAAGAGCTGATGTGTATCAGGGATGGGCTTATAGTGGTTGGGGTGAAACAGCAATAACATCTGCTCTTTCGGTTACGAATAGTTCGGTTTCCGTTACACAGGTAAATGGGGCATCAGATTATGTTGGATTGTGGCAATATGGTGGAGATAATGATCATATAACAATTACGCAGAATAATGGTGATAATAATAGAGCCCAGGTTACTCAAGGCTTCATTTATGATGATTTGAATTACAATTTCTCTCGTCCTATTTATAATGTTGATGATAATAATGCAACAGTTACCCAAAATGGAAGTAATAACGTAGGAAAATTGATGCAGTTAGGAAATGGCAATGCTTTTACTTTAACTCAAAACGGAAATGGAAACAAAGTTGGTGATGCCCCGGGAGGATTGGAACCAGCCCGTAATGGTTATTTCAAACAGGATGGTGATGGTAATGTTCTTACAGGTGAGCAAACCGATGGCGCAGTACTTGATGCTACCAGCGTTCAAACCGGAGATGATAACTTTATCGATATGGAACAGGGAGCAGGTGATATTGCAAAAATCATGCAGGTTGGTAATTTAAATGATGCTTATCTTACTCAAATGGGTGGAGGCCAGGATGCTACTATTTTGCAAACAGGTGATTTAAATGTTGCAACTGTAAGTCAGCAATAAAAAGAACATAGTTTTCTTTAAAACTGCAAGACTGTGAAGACAAACAGTCTTGCAGTTAACTTAAATATAAATAATTATGAAAAAATTAAGTATTTTTTTAATAATGGTTTTTGCTGTTGTTTTTGCAATGGCACAAAATACAGCCATTGTTACAGAAAACGGCGATGCAAATACTGCATACGTTAATCAGCAGGGAGTTACAAATACCGCTACCATAATACAAATTGGCGATAAAAATGGTGCTGCTGTTGCCGACCACTTTGCCAGTTCCCTGTATCCGGTATTAACCGGAACCAAAGGTATTACACAGGATGGTGAGAATAACACAGGTTCCATTTCCCAGACAAACTCATTTACAGGTACAGTTTCAGCAGGTGCGGAAGCAGGAATGGGACAATACGGGAATGACAATACCGCAACAATAACACAGACGCATAATTCTGCTTACATGCAGGAATATGCCTGGGTAAAACAAGTGGGAAATGGTAACACCAGTTTACAAAATCAGGCAAGTTTATATGGGTTTAGTCATGTCTTACAGGATGGTAATGCCAATCAGGCAGAAACCCGGCAACTGGGAGGTTATGGTCACAAGTCAAATATATGGCAAGATGGAAACAATAATGCAGCTAACCAGTTCCAGGGATCGGTTACATTGTCTTATACATCAGGCAACCTGGCAGAAACAACTCAGTTTGGTGAAAATAATATTTCCAATCAGAGTCAGTATGGCTCCAACAATGTTGCAAAAACAATCCAGGAATCAGATTGGAATACTGCAATTATTGTACAGAATGGAAATGGAAATGGAGCAGAAATATTGCAAAAAACCGGTGATTATAATGTTGTAAATCTTACACAGGACGGTGGTGCGCAAGCCGATATTATTCAAGATGGCGACCACAATATTTTAAAGGGACTTGATTCAGATCCAATGGCGACATCATTGGGAGGCAGCATTTTGGATCTCGACCAGATTGGTTCACTTAACACACTTCATTTACAACAAACAAATGGTGCCTCGGCAACAGTGTACCAGAATGGAACAAGCAATGTTTCAACGGTAATTCAAAACTAAATTCAATTCAAAACTGGCTTTAGTCTGTGTTATATTTGAACTACAAATAATTTGTAAAAATCCTCCTGGAGTTTTACCCGGGAGGATTTTATCAGTTTTAATGTAAAAAAACTATTCAAATAGATATAACATTTCAAAAGAACTTAATTTTGAAAGCAAAACCTGCAGATTATTAAATTTGTTTTGCATAACGAAATTAATTTTATGCATATTTACATTGTAAAAATACAGACCCATGAAATTCGCACTTATATTTATTTTACTTTTTTCGGCAACCAGTTTTAATGCTTTTTCTCAGGATGATGTGGAAGAAACCATATTAACACCGGGTGAAACTGTTGAGTTGATAAGTGGACAGGTTATTGATTTCGGATATTCGGTAATAAACGATATGCTGCAACTCCAGCAAATTGGCAATAATAATCAAATTACGGCAATTCAACAGTTAAATGGAAATTTACAATTTATTTTAACGGCGAATCAGGAAGGTACCGGAAATATCGGGTACATTAACCAATTGGGTAACGGGCATGAATCGTTACTTGTACAAAATGGCAATACAAATGTTGCCAATTTATGGTCAGTTGGTTCTCAAACCCAGAATTTTGTGCAACAGGAAGGGATTGGAAACCTAGTGAATTCGTATATCGAAAATTATAATTTTCAATCTCGTACTACTTCTTCAATTCAGGTTGGCGATGGAAACAAGTTAAATTTACAGTTGCCAGATAATAATTCGGAAAACAGTTTGATTGGTATTATGGTATTGCAAACCGGAGCTGGAAACTCTGCAGATTTATTTCTCGACCATTTTGAAGCGCCATATTTAAAAGTAGAACAAACAGGGGGAGCTGCAATTTCAATTTCTCATTCGGCATTTAATTTTCCAACGAAATAGCATTACAAATGGGTAAAGAGTTTGTAATATTGGTTTTCATTTTCATGGCTTTTACAAGTAATGCCCAAACCGATACTGTTACAACTGCCAAACCCTTAAAGGAAGCCCCGGCTAGCCTTAAATCCCTTTTAAATAAAATCATTACAGAAGAAACTCAAAAAACAAAAAACGATGCTGAAATTGAAATAGATGGCTTATTAATTGAAGAAACCAAAACAAAAAGCGGTAAAGATTTCTACGATCAGTTTTACCGCGATTGGATAGCACCAAAAAATGCAAAAAACTATACAATTTTTATAACTGAAAAGCCATACCGTCTAACTACAACTATGATTGAAATTCAAATTAATGAAACTTTGGTGTTTCAGTCGTTTTTGCAACCCCGTGCCGATATTGTGGAAGAATTGGCGGAACAGGCTGTTGCAACAACACAAATATATTTACAAAACTACGAAGAAATTGTCAGACAACTGGACGGGGACGACCGTTCGGGTACGGGAATATACTAAGAATATAAAACCTTAATTAAGAAATAAAACCAAATTTTATGAAAAAATCATTTTTAATTTTTGCAGGCTTTCTCCTGTTGCTTTCAATTCGAAGCAATGCGCAGCAGTTTGTATATACCCCGATCAATCCGGCATTTGGCGGAAATACATTTAATTACCAGTGGATGCTGAGTTCTGCGCAGGCGCAGGACACTTATAAAGCACCTACAATTGATGGAAAAGATCCTTATGGCATGTATTCCACAAACCCGGTTGACGATTTTGCAGAAAGCTTAAATCGTCAGATTTTAAGCAGGTTATCCCGTGAATTAGTGACGCGTCAGTTTGGAGAGGAAGCCTTAGCTGAAGGTAGTTATGTATTAGGTGATTATCAGATTGATATAGGAAATTCTGACAATGGATTAAATATTACCATTGTTGACAATACCACAGGAGCAACCACAAATGTAGAAGTTCCCTATTTCTAATTCCGAAAAACATTTAAATTCAAAATTATGCTGAAAAAGATAATTTACAGGAGTATTTTGTTTTTCGTAATGGTAGTATGTGTTACTGCTTGCAGTCCCTATTTTCATCAGCCTTTTGGAAAACGTGATGCAACTCTGGGACCTGAGACTGCAATGACAAAGGATTTGCTGGATCTTCCTCCCCCAAAAGAACCCATCGTTGTTGCAGTTTATAAATTTCGAGATCAAACGGGACAATACAAAGCGTCAAATGTTGGTGCTAGTTGGTCAACTGCCGTAACTCAGGGGGCAACCAATATTTTGATTCGTGCTCTTGAAGAATCGAAATGGTTCATCCCCATCGAGCGTGAAAACATTAGCAACTTAATGAACGAGCGGAAAATTATTCGTGCAAGCCGCGAAGAATATGAAGGTAACTCAAATGTTAAATTGCCACCTCTATTGTTTGCAGGTGTTTTACTCGAAGGTGGAATTGTATCATACGAAACCAATGTTTTTACTGGTGGAGCAGGTGTTCGCTATTTCGGAGCTGATGCTTCTGCTCAATACCGTGAAGACCGGGTTAGTATTTACCTGCGTGCTGTTTCTACAAGTAATGGGAAAATTCTTAAAACAGTATATACAACAAAATCCATTTTGTCACAGGAAGTTTCAGTAGGATTTTTCAGGTATGTGAAATTTAAAAGGTTATTGGAAGCCGAAACAGGTTATACTCAAAACGAACCTACTGAAATCGCTATAACCGAGGCAGTGGAAAAAGCAGTGCACAGTTTAATTATTGAGGGTATATTGGAAAACTTATGGTCGCTGGATAAACCGGAAGAAATTAGCTCAGAGCAAATCCAGGATTATCGTAAAGAGAAGGAAGAAAATTTCGACGTTGATTATATGGGACGAAAATATGAGTCAAACTTCAGATCTAAATTCTACATGTCAATTCTTGGGACTGAGCAATCTTATATTGGTGATTATTCCACCAGCTCATTTAGACCCGGAGTATCATTTAATGCCGGTTTGAGTCTTTCTAAATCATTTTTTATGGAAGCCAATTTTGGAATGCAACAGTTATACATTAAAAATTTAATACAGTCGAATGAATATTACAGTGATATAAATTTGTTATTTCTTGCAAATCCAATAGGTAAGTTTTCTCCGTATTTATCATTTGGTGGTGGATCTTATTATGACTTTGATTATAACATTGGAGCATCTGAAAAAATATATATACCATATCTGACATACGGTGCTGGTTTGGAGTATCTTTTATCGGATAAAATAGCTTTAACCGGTAAAGTATTTTTAAATCAAATGATATCTGATTATTACGATGGTTCACAAGCTGGGCAGTTTAATGATTTTGTTTGGGGATTGAAATTAGGGTTCACTTTTTATATAGGTAAATAAAATTAAGAGTAATGGAAAAATTAAAATATATTAGTTACATCTTGTTGATATTGATATTCACTGGTTGTGAAGAACAAAAATTAGACATTGATAAATTTGGTTCTGTAACAGGTATTATCCTGGATGGAGAATCTTATTCTCCACTTTCTGGAGTTATGTTGGCAACTAATCCGGCCAGTTCTACTATTTTAACAGACGATGCAGGTAAATTTGAATTCACAAAAATTGTTGAAGGAGATATTACAATAACTGCACGGAAAAAAGATTATTTAACTAGTAGTGTCAGTATTGCAGTTTATGATAAGGAATATACCAATATAACTTTCTTTCTTTTAAAAGATGAAAATGATGTAGGAAACGTTGTTATTTACGATCCGGTTCCAGGAAATGGTGCTGTTAATCAAACCAATGCTATTACTTTGAAATGGAATGTTGATCAGGAAAATAAAGATAAAGATTTGTTATACACGGTTTACATATTCGAATCTAATTCAACAGTGCAGCAAATTGCAGGTGAGAATTTAAATTCTAAGGAAGTAACAATACAAGGATTAAACGAGAATACTTCATATTATTGGTATGTTGTTGCAAAATTCGAAGGAAGTAATGTTGCCAACAGTCCAACCTGGACATTTAAAACAGGGGACATTACCGGTTAAAATTAGTATTAAAATTGAATTAAATTGAAGCTATATTCTTTTTTAGAACAAGTAAATTTTTGGCAATTGCTTCTTATTTATATATTTACTAAAACAAAAACTGCCCGCTGGCACGGGCAGATTTTGAACATCGATTTCGTAATCCCTATTTGCGCTGGTACGCAATAGAAAACAAATCAGACAGTTGGGTTGGCAGGTTCCGTTTCGGTGGGTTCTGCCGACCCTTTTCTTCCATAACCCTTATACCTTGTTTTGAGCATGGCATAAGCGGTGCTGGCGCCGGGAACACGGTGCTTCGCGGCAATTTTAATTCCCTGGTAACAGGCACGGGCCATGTCTTCAACCTGACTTCCACTGACCATTGCCAGATCATTTACATACCTCGTCAGCGATTCCAGCGATGCTCCAAATCGTACCATCTGTTCGTGAAACAACAGCGAACTCTCCATGGCTTCGATATCCACAAACGGGCTGGCGAGCGCCGGAACATCTTTACTCCAGTTAATGGCATCCCGTGCGAAATTCTGCGCCCTGATATCCAGTTTTCTCATACTTACCCTGTCGTTCCCGGACAAGGCATCGGTTTGCGGCACAAGGCCCCGCATAATGGCCATCGATTCATCGCACTGAGAAACCTGCTCGGAATTCAGTGCTTCAAAGTAAAAAGTACTCATAATGAACACTATTTAATTGTTACCGGCGATGGGGGCCGGCACCCCGTAGGAAACTATTTTGTTTTTCCGTACTCTTATAATTTTTACTTCGTTGAAATGAAGGGTTTCCATGTTGGGATTGAGCAGTTCGCTGCAGTCGCATACCTTAACTTTTAACCGGTTGGCCTCGCGGGTGAGCAATCCTGAAGTGGTGGCAACCGCTAGTTTATGCATTTCTGCTGTCAGCAACGGAATATAATCGTTAATCTGCATACCGGGATTAGAACTTCTTTCTATGGCTTTTAAAAACAAATCTTCACCGGTTATTAGTACAATTATTCTTTCCTGTTGCTGCCATTTATGCAATTGGTTGAAACTGTTATCCGATAGTCCGGCGGCCAGCACATCGGGCAGATACAACACAGGAATGCTTTCAGTGGGGAAAGAATCAGGGTATGTTTGAAGCAACTTGATGAGAAACAACAGATCGCCGATTACAATCCGCTTTTTAACATGTGGAGCAACTGCCGGAATTGTTTTTCCGTTTTTGACTTTTGGTTTCATCCCTGTGTCTTTTTTGTTAACATTGTTTATTTTCATGACTATATATAATTAGTTAATAGCCTCGGCCAGTTCTTCCACCGGAATTCCCGACAATTCCGATGCTTTTCCAATGGTCACCAAATCTTCGGCGATGGCGCGCCAGATAAGTGAAATAAAACGGGTAGCCCTTTCTTCGCCCCCGAAAACACTCAACCCTTCTTCTTTTCTGTTTTTGCTAATCGAAAATTGAAACTGTGTATAATAATAGGGTTTTATTATCCCGAGTTCAAGCGCCCGGTACATAAAAGCCTGATGTGAAATTCCATACATCCTGTTGATATTTTTCCGTTCTTCAAAAGATATTTTCGAACGGGAACGGCCAAGCAATGAGTACATCAACTGTTCGGGAAGAAGGATAGCTCCGGCAAAATAGTGACAGAGTTTTTCAACCTGCTTATCAGAAAGATTTTCGTCGAAATCGAACAACAGGTGGGCCAGCTCGTGCAGTGCAGTGAACCGTTTACGCTCGGGGGTTATAGCAGCATTGAGCACAATTACCGGATACTTGTCATTGGCATAGGCCGACCAGCCGTCAAAATCTTCGCTGGCTAAAAGCTCAATCACTTTAATTTCATTGTCCTCCAGTATCCTGAAAACAGAGGGAATACCATTCATTCCAAGTTTCCATTTGTCAGTTAGTTTCGCGGCATACAATTCCATATCGGCTTTTCCCCGAATGATAGTTCCCGGAAAGGGGTGATTAAAAGTGAAATTGATGTTTAGGATTTCTTCGGTTTTAAGATAGTTTTCAACCAGGTTAAGAATTTGCTGTTCAATGGCCTGTTCGTCACGGGTGGAAAGTTTGGTTTTTTTGCGGAATTCAACTTTTGTTAATTCAACCTCAAACGGACGGATAAGATAATCGGGGGAAACTCCCAGTGCCCGGGCCAGTGATTGCAAGACTGTAGGATCTGCATTCATTTCGCCCTTTTCGTATTTGGAGATGGCATTTTTGGTAATGTTCACCATTTGAGCCACCTCTTCCTGTGTAAGTTTTGCCATCAACCTGGCACTTTTAAGACGTTTGCTAAAGATGTCTTTCATAATTCTGTTTTTTCATTAGGTTTATTTTTTTCCATTACTCATTTCAATTGGTTTTATAATCTCTGGTTTGTAAAAAATATTAATCACGGTTTATTTATTGATGCAAATATATAATAAATCAACCAGAATAATTGCGCTTTGGTTGATTTATTTTAGTAAGTTATCAACATAGTCTACCACATGTCAACAATATTAATATGTTCGGGCAATAAGTACAACTCTGTTACAGACTGACTATAAGTCACTTCCACTTGACTTATACTCAACCCCTGACTGAGTTGTACTCAGTTGATCTCTGACTTATACTCAACCCCGGACTGAGTTGTACTCAGTTGATCTCTGACTTATACTCAACCCCGGCCTGAGTTGGATTCAGTTGCTCTCTGACTTATACTCAACCCCGGACTGAGTTGTACTCAGTTGCCCTTTGACTTATACTCAACCCCGGCCTGAGTTGGACTCAGTTGCTCTCTGACTTATACTCAACCCCAGACTGAGTTGTACTCACTTGATCTTTGACTTATACTCAAACAAAGTCTGAGTTGTATTCAGTTGCTCTTTGACTTGAACTCAACATTTGAGTAATATAAACTAATTCAAGTTTGACTAGCAGTCAGTTCAATTACCAGTGTAATTCATTCCGGGACTGTTTATTTCATCCGAAAAGTAAACCAATAGTAAGACCAAAAACAAGCCATTACCTGGATAATTACCTCTTCCCAAGCCTTATATCAGGCAGCAATGTATGGCACTTTTATACGGTTATAAACTAAAACGGATTGAAAACCGTGGCGGTAATAACCTGTACCTGAATCCTGAGGTAATCATTTTAAAACAAAAACAAAGTACTGATAAAATTACATGTGAAAACTAATTATTTAGGGAAAGATCAAATTGAGTTGTATTGCACTAATTAAGATTGTTAGGTTATGTATTAAAATAATTACTGACTGAGTTATTGACCATTTGGCGTTATAAAATGAATAAAATATTCATAAATTTGGCCACATAAAAAAAGAAAATAAGCCGATGCCTTTATTAAATTCAGTAGTACAGTGGTTAAATTTCAAGCGGATTTATCAAATTCAGTTATATAACGAACACCCGCTTGAAATACAAAATGAAGTGTTGTTCAGTTTATTAAACAGTGCGAAAGAAACTGAATGGGGGGCAGCGCATAATTATGATAAAATAGCTTCACACAAAGATTTTCAGCAGGCAGTTCCGCTGCAGAAATATGAAGATATCAAACCATTTGTTGACAGGTTGCGGGAAGGTGAGAAAAATTTACTTTGGCCGGGAGAAGTAAAATGGTTTGCAAAATCGTCGGGCACAACAAGCGATAAAAGCAAATTTATTCCGGTTACAAAAGAATCGCTTGAAGACTGTCATATGCGCGGGCCAAAAGATGTTTTTGCCCAGTTTATTAAAAATTTCCCCGACACAAAAATACTAAAAGGGAAAACTTTGACTTTGGGAGGAAGCCACCGTATAAATAAATCGAGCAATAATTCCTTTTATGGCGACTTATCGGCAATATTAATTGAAAACGTACCATTTTGGGCTGATTTTATCCGAACACCTTCTACTGAAATAGCTCTTATTGAGGAATTTGAAGAAAAAATTGATAAAATAATTGATACTGCACTGGACCAAAATGTGACATCTTTTTCCGGAGTTCCATCCTGGTATCTTGTATTGTTTAAAAGGGCCCTTGAAAAAACCGGCAAAAACAATGTTCTTGAAGTATGGCCAAATATGGAAGTATTCGTTCACGGCGGTGTAAATTTTGAACCTTACCGAAAACAATTCAACAAACTTTTCCCTTCAGGTCAAATGCATTATATGGAAACGTATAATGCATCGGAAGGATTTTTTGGGATTCAGGACAACCAACACAGCAACGATATGCTTTTGATGTTGGATTACGGCGTTTATTATGAGTTTATTCCGATGAAAGACTGGGACTCTGAAAACCCACAGGTAATTAGTTTAAAAGATGTGGAGTTAAATGAAAATTATGCCATCGTAATTTCAACAAGCGCCGGTTTGTGGAGGTACATTATTGGCGACACCATAAAGTTTACAAGTAAATATCCGTTTAAAATAAAAGTTACAGGACGAACAAAACATTTTATCAATGCTTTTGGAGAAGAGGTGATAATTGATAATGCAGAAAAAGCAATCCAGATTGCCTGTGACCATACCGGGTCAA
>DAOPKR010000115.1:0-3452 GCA_035391305.1 Draconibacterium sp. | reverse complement strand
ATAATTGATAATGCAGAAAAAGCAATCCAGATTGCCTGTGACCATACCGGGTCAATTGTTAACGAATATACAGCCGGACCAATTTTTATGGGCGATCATCAAAAAGGTGCTCATCAATGGATAATCGAATTTGAAAAAGCGCCGTTGGACCTTGAGTTTTTTACTACTGCACTGGACAATTCGTTAAAAACAATCAACTCGGATTACGAAGCCAAGCGGCACAAAAACCTTGCCCTTGAAAAACCACATATAATTGGAGTTCCGCAAGGCACATTTTACAACTGGATGAAAAACAGGCAAAAAGTTGGCGGGCAAAATAAAATACCACGCTTGTCGAACGACAGAAAATATCTTGACGAACTTTTAAAAATGATACAGGATTAACCTCAAATTTTTATAATTTAGACCTCAAATTTTATAAGATATGCACATTGCAATTGCCGGAAATATTGGCGCAGGTAAAACAACTCTAACTGAGCTTCTTGCCAAACATTACAAGTGGACCCCCCATTATGAAGATGTGGATGAAAACCCATATTTAAACGACTTTTACAACGATATGCAGCGCTGGTCGTTTAACCTGCAAATCTATTTTTTAAACTCCAGGTTTAAACAAATCACCGACATTCGAAAATCAGGAAAAACCATAATCCAGGATCGCACAATTTATGAAGATGCTGAAATTTTTGCTCCCAACCTGCACAGCATGGGGCTAATGAGCACACGGGATTTTCATAATTATAAAACCCTTTTTGATTCGATGGTAAATGTAATTCAGCCACCTAATTTACTTATTTACCTTCGGGCTACAGTTCCTACACTTGTTAATCAAATCCAGAAACGGGGCCGCGAATATGAGAGTTCTATCCGCATTGATTATCTGAAGCAGTTAAATGACAGGTACGACAATTGGATTAACCGCTACAAATCAGGCAAGCTGCTGATTATTAATGTTGATGATATTGATTTTACCGCAAATCCTGAAGATTTAAGTTTAATAATTGATAAAATAGATGCTCAGATTCACGGATTATTTTAGAAAATCGTAATACTAAATTTGTCAGTAAACATTGCGCATTTTTAATTTCCTGATTCAACAATTTTTCTGATTTCTTCGTTTATTTCAGGCCATTGGTTATCGGGCAAATTTGCGCCAATCACTTCCACTACTTTGCCTGATACGAGTGCTGCAATTTTACCGCAGGTTTCCAGATTGTAATTATTTGTCAATCCGTAAAAAAATCCGGCGGCATAACTATCACCGGCACCAGTTGTGTCAACTGCATTTGCATTTATGGTTCCCACTTTCACTATTTCGTTGCCCCTTTTAATATACGACCCCTGTTTCCCAACTTTTACTATTGCCAGTTCACACATTTCTGATATTTCAAGTAAGGCTTCGAACGGCTCTTTACCGGTAAAGCTTTTTGCTTCCTCCTCGTTGGCAAAAACTATATCTACATTATTTTTTATAAGGTCTTTTAAAAAATCGAGGTTGGCTTCAACCACATTAAAACTGGCCAAATCGATGGCGACTTTTATACCGGCAGCCCTTGCCATTTTAACCCCTGTTTTAATTAATTCGTGATTAAAAACCAAGTAGCCTTCCATATAAGCATAATCGTAACTTTCAAAAATCCCAGGGCTAAAATCTTTCGGGGTTAATTCAGCAGCGGCACCTAAGTATGTTGCCATTGTGCGTTCTGAATCGGGACTTACCAAACCCATCACCCTGCCGGTTTCACTTTCGCTGTAAAACAAATGTGTTTTAATACCTCTCTGTTCAAATGCATCCTTAAAAACTTTACCCAGTTCGTCATTGCCAATTTTGCCAAGGTATCCGCCATTCCCGCCAAGGCTTGCCAGCGTTCGCATTGTGTTTGCTACAGAACCACCGGTTGTCATCTCACTTTTTTCGGTAAAAACTTCACTATATATTTTTTTCGATAAACCGGCATCCACTAAAGTCATACTTCCGCGTGGCAATCCAAATTTCCCGAGAATTGAATCATTGTTTAAAATCGAAATTACATCAACCAATGCGTTGCCAACTCCAAGAACTGCAGGCAAATTTTTATTGTTGTTCATCATACGTATTTTTAAAATCAACGACAAAGAAAGGAATAATTAGCTTATTTTTTAAGGCCATTATGTTTATGATAAATTTAAACATTTCTGAAGAATAAATTTGCCGGTAATTTGCCTCACTGAAAATTGAATTTATTTGATTGGCCAATTCCGAATTTATTGTTTTTCTGATAATTGGGTAACCTTTATAAAACAATCGGAATATAATACTGACAAGGACGCATTATTTCTAAATATTATTTTGAAAAACACACTATTATGGGTTGGGTTTGCCATTTGATTAATTTAACAAATCGACCTAACTTAAATTTTGAATTGTATGCAAACAATAGCAAAACTTATCCACAGAGCAACTCCTTCTTATTTACCAATTGCTTTTCCTGCGGTTTATTACGGAATGCCAAACGGTAAAATATACGTGATTTACTCAAGGTTTTACGAGATCGGTTTTGGGAACTCAGGACTTGAATTTGTTTTTGCCGTTCATAAAGAATTTAAATTTGATTATGAAAAGGAAATCATTATTCCCAAAAAAAAATTGAGGCTTAATACCCCAATTTTTGCTGAGCAGGTGGATTTTCCTGATTCAAAAATTAATATTGTGAAAATCTGCCGCGGATTGAATTCATACAATGAAGCAATAAACCTGTTGAACACAAAAGCCCAGGAGATATTCAGCCTAAACAAAGTTGTTTCAAACGTAAATTAATGCGTTCATTTTGTTTTTAGAATTGTTTCCCCGGCAATTTCTATTTTTTAATCACATTAAATATCAATTCGTTTGAATTCATTAAAATATTCAGATCGTTAATTTCTGCAGATTTCTTAGTTGCCATAAAGTCGGCAGGAAGTACAGCAATTCTGAATATCTGATCGTCGGTTTCAGACGGTAAAAGATCTCCATAATCAAATGTAGTTTCAAGAAAAACACGAACATCATTTACTGTATGGTCAAAATTATATTGAATAACGCCGTTGTCAATAAACCTGCTTTGTGGCATCAGTCGCCACACATCAGTTTGATTGCCATTTACAGTTGTTGTTTCCCATAAAATATATACCAAAACAACATCCGTATCATAAATTTCAAAATTATTGGGAAAGTTAAAATACAACTCGTAGTTATTGGAGGCCTTAAAATCGCCCTGCATCTCGAAAATTGTGCCTATCAATGCTTCGCCGTCTTGTCCGGGAGGGCCAACGGGACCTTCGCATGATGAAATCAGTACTGCTGTAAAAAGTAAAATAATGCTTGTAATTTTTTTCATGGCTGTAAAATTTTAAATGAATATTTTGAATTTATCAGATGTTAAACAAGTTTAATGCCAAATGTAAATTAAATACTTTAATATCTTTTTTGAAAG
>DAOPKR010000114.1:0-15677 GCA_035391305.1 Draconibacterium sp. | reverse complement strand
TTTATTACTAGTTATCAGCACATTTCTTTATTTAAGGAGAAAGTTTAAACATTGAGCGAATACCGGTTAAACGAGCTACGGGTAAAGTCATCTGTAATGTTCAGTTCTTCAGAGGCCTTTAAAAAATCTGTAAAAAGTTGCCAAATTACCTCCTGATCATGAGTTGACCCCATGCTAATCTGGCTGCGGCTGCCATCAGGTGCAATAAAAGTATTTTCTGGTGATACAGCCGGGCCTGAAACCAGCATGCCGGATTTGGGATCTTCCACAAGCCAGTCCAGGTAAAATTCTACTGACGCTTTTAACACGGGAAACATTCTTGCAAGGAATTCTTTATCCCCTGTAAAAGCATAATGTTCTGCAATATGAGAACACATCCACGCCCCCGCCCCTGTATGCATCCCCCAACTGGCTGCTTCGCCGGGCGAAGTGTAACCCCAAACATTTGTTATCGGATGTATTACCCACCCATTTAAATTGTATTGGATTTGTGCTGTTTTTTTCCCGGGTTCAATCAGCGATTCAATTAAATCGAATAATGGTATTTGTGCTTCAGAAAGGTTGGTCACCTCTGCCGGCCAATAGTTCATTTCTACGTTTACATCCGTATGATAATCGCCATTCCAGGGAGTCTGAATTTTATTGGCCCAAATGCCCTGGAGATTGGCAGGCAAAGTTCCGGGGCGCGATGACGATATTAATAAGTAGCGTCCGTATTGAAAAATAAGTTCATTTTAATGCAAATCAGAACCGGTTTGCTTAAACCCGGTAATACGTTCATCGGTTGCAACCGTATCGGTTACTTCTGAATCAAGACTGAAGCTTACACGTTGAAAATATTTCTGATATTCATTTTTATGTGCTTCTTTTAATTCTTTAAAAGTTTTGCCTGCTGCATTTTCTATATTCTGATTGGTGATAGTTTCGTAGTCTCTTCCTTTGTAAACCGGGTATTGCAACAAATAATCTGTTGAAGCAGATAACAAAATGGTTACTTCATCAGCATTTTCAACAATAAGTTTATCATTCTCGAAGCGTATTTTACCGTTTTTATTTATAGCCTTTAAGCGGGTTATGTATTGCAGTCCATCCCCGCCTTTTCCATCTGCAAGCGCACCTGACATTATGAGCTGGTTATTTTCGGAATAAGTGATGAAACGTTCCGGTCGCGTTAATGTGCAGGAAAACGAAATCTGACCAGCTTTATCGGCTGTGAAATGAGCAACCATTACCTGGGCGGGCTGGCTTGTAAAAATTTCGCGTTCAAAACTTACTCCCTCCTGCGAATAATGTACCCTGACAATGGCCTCGTTTAGATCAAGCTCCCGGTAATAGTTTGTGAACGGTGCTTGTTTCCCGTTATTAATCCACAAATCACCAAGGGTTTGAAAACAACCAAACGGCACATTTGCACCATTTCCATGATCCGAACCCAACCCTTTACAAACTTGTGTTTTATTTGTTAGCTCGCTTGCTTCCCTGTATTTTCCTTCGAAAAGCAGCTTTCTGATTTCAGGAAT
Organism: Draconibacterium sp.; assembly: GCA_035391305.1. GTDB lineage: Bacteria > Bacteroidota > Bacteroidia > Bacteroidales > Prolixibacteraceae > Draconibacterium. The sequence goes on along the minus strand of DAOPKR010000114.1, from coordinate 14,157 downwards.
CGCGGCAGCGGCTTCAGGATTATCATTGTCGTCGGGACTGCCCGACCACATACTTTCTTCACTGAGTTGCAAACGTTCATGATTAACATCACCAAAACCATTACTCCCAATGATCCATTTCACAATGGCAAGGCTTTTAGCCATTCCTGATCGTCTTTCCAACCATTGGGATCATCGGTACAGAATCATCAGCAGGATGGTTATACCACAATTTCAGGTTAGCCCGTTCGCATTCCTTTGTTTCTGAATTACTGAACTGGCAATGATAAATACGATTATTAGTTTAAAGTATAGGTTGATTTTATTCATTTTCAGATGTATTACTTCACTCTTTTTCATTAGTGAATGTTTTTTTTTCAAAAATACGATATCCTCACAATAGATTATTGAATAATTCCGCCATTTAATTATACATTTTCGGATTTTAATTTTATTGGGTTGGCCAATTTCACCCTTTTTTAATCGTTAATAATTAGACCTAGCGATTTATTCTGACAGCAACTGCAACTGGGATATTCTGATGTACCCACAATGAAAATGCTGTCGTTTAGCTGTTCTGCATCAGCTGTATTATTTGCGTACGGCCCCGACGCTGTACAAGGATCCTCGTTAAACTGATATGAAATATTTTTTGCATCAGGATCGAACACAAATTTCCGAGCTCAGAGAGTTAAGCTCTGGATAAAAAGCACCAAGATGTCGGGTGTAAAAACAGGTAAATGCCAGGGGATTTATTCTAAGGTGTTTTCCGAAATTCTGTTGTTGCTGCCGACTCCAAAATTCCATGTTTTTTGAGCAAGATTAGTGATTGCCAAACCCGAGATAATCCTTATTTTGATGCCCTGTTCAAACTTAAATTTAAAATGAATAAATCAGAATTAATCCAATACAGAAACGAAGCCCACACGCACCTGACAACCGAACTCCTGCCGTTTTGGACAACCCGCATGAAAGACGAAATTAACGGTGGTTTTATTACTCATTTTGATGTAAACGGAAACGATACGGGCGAAGATGAAAAATCGCTGATTGCACAGGCACGCTGTTTATTCACTGTTTCGTCGGCACACCGCGCAGGCTACGGCAATGGCGAACTTGAAGCATTGGCCAAACATGGCGCCGATTTTATGATCGGCAAAATGTGGGATAATGAATTCGGTGGTTTTTACTGGATGATGGACCGCAAAGGCAATGTAAAAATCGATAAAAAAATCCTCTACGGATTAAGTTTTGCCGTTTACTCTTTGAGTGAATACACGCTTGCAACAGATGATAAAAGAGGAATTGAATACGCGAATAAAACATTCGACCTGATTCAGAAATATTGTGCAGATACTTATTTTGGCGGATATTTCGAGATGTTCAGCCGCGACTGGATTTTGGCAGGGCCCGGTGCAGCAGGTGGCGACAGGAAAACCCTCGATGTACACATGCACCTGATGGAAGCATTTACAACTTTATATGAATGCTCAGGCGAAGAAGTTCACCGTAGAAAGTTGTTGGAAGACATTGATTTGTTGTTAAACCGTATCAACCACCCTGTTTATAAAACCGGAATTCCACAGTTTTATAAGGACTGGAGCATTGCACCGCAAATTAAATTCGATATCATTTGGGGATGGGACCGTTTTTCGGAAGAAGGGCAAAAAGGCAACGCGACGGACAACACCTGTTACGGCCACAATGCCGAGTTTGCGTGGCTTTTGATTCACGCCCTCGAAATTTTAAAAACCAATCCACAGGTTTATGCCGATACTTTCAGAATTATTTTCGACCATACCATAAACAACGGTATTGATTATGAACTGGGCGGTGTTTATGTTGAAGGCCCGCACTCGGGTGGTGTTTACGACAGGGAAAAAGAATTCTGGCAACAGGCCGAAGTTCTTATCGGGCTGCTTGACGCCGTGATTCTTTTTGGCGACGAAAAATACTGGGAAGCCTACAAAAATGTGCACAGGTTTGTATTCGAAAAAGTAATAAACAAAGGTGTTGGCGAGTGGTTTCCACTGCTATCGAGAAAAGGTGAACCCATTTGGACACACATGGGTCACTCCTGGAAAATCAATTATCACACAGTGAGGGCGATGGTGCAAAGCATAGAACGACTGGATAAACTTATTGAGAAACAAAACTGATTTTTTGACTGTAAGAAAGTAATGAAAATAATTTACTGTCGTATTCCTCACCCCCGCCCCCCTAAAGGGGGCAATCACTTCTTTCAACGTACAATTGTTATTTGTAAAGAAAGTCCCCTTTAGGGGATTTAGGGGTAAAAAAGACAAATGCGACATAACTTCATTTTTAATACTTAATAATTATTATTACCTATTATATTCTTTTTAAACAAAACTAAACTAAAAGAACAATGAATTTAACGCTGACAACACTTGACTGGATTGTTTTAAGCATCGTAATTACAGGGAGCCTGTCGTTCGGACTTTTTATGGCCTACAGAAAAAAAGCCGGGCAAAACAGCAGCAACTTTTTCCTGGGCGGACGTTCGATGAAATGGCCGGTAATCGGCGCTTCGTTGTTTGCCACAAATATTGGTGCCGAGCATCTTGTAGGGTTGTCCGGCGATTCGTACCGTTACGGGTTATCAGCAGGTTCAGTTGAGTTAACCTGTGCAATTACGCTGGGATTTGCCTGCGCAATTCTATTTCCTTACTACATGAAGAACAAGATTTACACAATCCCCGAGTTTCTCGAATTGCGCTATAACCGTCATGCCCGCACTTTTTTCTCGGGTTTGATGCTTGTTATTAGTGTGATGACAAAACTTGCTTTTACCTTGTTTGCCGGAGCGCTTGTACTGAACAGTATTTTAGGCTGGGACGTGATGACAACCGCTTTTTACATCGGAATAATTGTAGCGATTTTTACAATGATTGGTGGTTTTACTGCGGTTGCCTATTCAGATGTAATACAGGTTGTTCTTATGATTGGCGGGGCTGCAATTATGCTTTTTATTGGACTTGATAAAGTTGACGGCTGGGGCGGATTAATGGAAAAAGTTCCGGAGATGATGAAAATTTCAGCGCCTTATGATGATCCGGTTTACCCGTTTTGGGGGATTTTGGCTACAGCATTTTATGCGGGTATTTTTTACTGGGGAATCGACCAGGTTAATGTTCAGCGGGTACTTTCGGCACCTGATATTAAGCAGGCACGCTGGGGCTCAATGTTTGCCGTGCTGCTAAAACTTTTTCCCATCTTCATTTTTGCCTTGCCCGGAGTTATTGCATTTGCACTGTTCCCCAACGAATTGCAAGGTGAGGAAACAAAACAAACTTTTGTATTGCTGCTGAACAAACTGTTGCCAAGCGGTTTGCGTGGCCTGATGCTGGCTTCGCTTGTTGCAGCGCTTGTAACTTCGCTGATTGCTGTGCTTAATTCAGTTTCAACCCTTGTTGTGCGCGATTTTGTTTTGGAATTCAAGCCAAACACTTCTGAAAAAAAACAGGTTGCACTGGGACGTTATATTATTCTGATTGTCACTTTTCTTGGAATTGGCGCAGCATACCTTGTATATAAAAATGAAGAAGGTTTGTACAAATACCTGCAAACCATTACTGCGTATTTGGTTCTTCCGGTATTTCCTGCCATTTTTTTTGGTATTGTCAGCAAAAAAGTAACATTGAAAGGAGCTGCAGTATCGGTACTTGTGGGGATTTTGCTTGCTACAATTTTTGTTACCGATCAGTTGCTGGGGCCAACTGCGGGAAAAGAACTTTTCCCTTTCCTTCATTATAAACTCACATTAAATTTTGGGTATCGTGGTCTTTGGGCTGAAATTCTGATAACAGGTGTACTTTTTGCAGTATCGGCAATCACTGAAAAAACTGCGCCCGAAAAACTGGAAAAAACAACAATGAATTATTCAAAAGCAATTGCACGTTTTGAAGGAATTACCGACTGGCGGCTGCACCTGGCAATTCTGTCGGGAATTACAATATTTTTATATGTGTGGCTTTCGTAGAGAAAAGTTCAGAGTGCGGAGTTCAAAGTTCAGAGTTCAGGGCTTAATGCTTTTCTCTGTTCTGAAACGTTTACCTTCCTTTTTGCAAATCAATTGTGTGATTTGCCGTCCTGATAAAGCTGCAATTACAGTGCCTGTAAAAGGTGCAGTCCACTGACCGGCAAGATATAAGCCCTGAAGACCAGGCAAATTTCGTAACGGATGATTATCCTTCCAGTTATCAGTAGTTATGTACCAACCATCCGGAGAACTTTTCCAATTGCCTGTATATCGTTGATAGGTAGCCGGAGTTGGAACATCAACCACTTCTACGTTTGCAGCAAAACCTGGCCATCGTTTTTCAAGTTGTGCAATCGTGTAACTGGCAATACGCTGCTTTTCGGCTTCGTATTCTTCCTTATGTTTCGACAGCACCTCCCAGTATTCATAATCAGTATCGTACCAAACTTCAACTATTGATTTTCCTTCGGGGGCCAAAGTCTTGTCAAAACAGTGATGAATTGCTGTCAGCCAGGTGTGTTCTTCACCGGCAATTACAACCGGTTCATCAGGTTTAAATACTATCCGTCTCGGCTCATCCGACAAATCTGTATTAACACCTATCATCACCTGAATCATAGGCTTGACAGGCTTCCATTTGAAATACATGTTTCTGATATTTTCATCCATGTAATTCCCGCTGAGAATATTGAAAATAAGATTATGTCCGTCGCCAGCCCAAATCACATAATCAGCTCTTTTTTCGGTACCATCCTCAAGAACAATTCCTTTTACTATATCATTTTCGATAATAAGGTTAGTCACCGGGCTTTCAAATTCAATTTTACCTCCCAGTTTTTCATAAAATTTTGCAATATGTAAAACTACTTTTTGTGAGCCACCTTCAGGAGTACCCGATTCCATGACACTACTTTTCATAAACCCTGACATGAGAACCAATGGAAATTTTGGCATTGGCCAACCCGGCGCGTCAATAAAAAACCTTACCGCCTCGCGAAGAAACGGATTTTCGAACTGAAGGGCAAAATCCTGAATAGTTTTTGATTTGTATTTTATATAATTTGGAATTAAAGGAATTATATATGGTAAGGTTTTCAGCCTGTCGAAAGATTTTTGAAGTTCAAATGGTTTAAGTGATGAAGTATCCATAAGGTCGTAGCCAAAAATTAAATCGAGGTATTCATTAATTATAGCCCCGTCTTTCGGAGAAATGGCAAGCATTTCCTCTTTCATCACTTTTTTATCGTTTACAAAAGTGAGTTTATTGTTCATTCCTTCTACCAGCAATGCCAGGTCGTGGTAAAAAAACCTGAAATTATTGACGATGCCCAACTCCCTCCACATTTTATAAAAAGATCCTGATGAAGAACCCGTGAGCATATGCATGCTTGTATCAAATTTGTATCCCTTTCGTTCCCAGGCAGTACAAAGTCCTCCGGGAATTTTATTTGATTCATAAATTGTGGTATTGAAGCCGTTCATTTGTGCGTAACACCCGGCCGACAGGCCCGATATTCCGGCTCCAACTATTATAATTGATTTACCCATTTCATTTTTTGTTGTGGTTTGTGTAGGCGAAAATATCAAATATTTGCAGGGAGACTCAATTTTTTCAATGTTTTTACAGAAAAAAAAGGTTTCCTATTTGTCTGAAAATCCGGCAAATCCAAATGGAACGAACAAATGTTTCTATTTAAAAAATGGCTTATTAAGTGTGTTAATTAAAAAACCTCTGTGTTTCGAAAATTTTACCTGAAACCAAATGTTCGGTTTTACGCGCGCTAAAAATTATTATTAAGTTTTACATTTTATTTGTAAAAAATGCTGCTAAACAAAAACCAAATCTCATCCTGATTTTTGATGCACCGAATAGAATCTAAACAATATTCCGTCGATAAATTCTGTTGGCTGTTTTAGCTATAAAACAAGTATCAGTATTTATAAAATGACAATTACAGCTTTGTCAAAAACAAAATGTTTGTAAAAAAAAATGTGATTCCTAATTTTGCAGAACCGGCTTTAAATCTCTCATCTTTAAAGAAAAAACGAGTGTTGTATAAGGTGGAATTGTTCCGAAACCATTGGCTCCGTAAGCCAGAGACGACGGAATAATTATATCGGCTTCAGCACCTTTATTTAACAATGAAATGCCATCATTAAATCCTGGAATTAATGAAACTTCTTTGAATTTAAACTGCCAGATACTATCCTGATAATAATCACCTGAAGTGTCAAAGATTGTTCCGTCGAGGAAAAAACCTGTGTATATAAGTGAACAGGTATCGCCCGCAGCAGGGAAAGCTCCTTCTCCCGTTTTATTCATTATATAATAAACCCCAAGCGCAGTAGTATCAACATTATAACCTGCTTTTTCAAGATTTGCGAGCGATTGATTCAATTCCTGTTGTTCAATTTCAGATGTACGGTCGGGAGTATCATTTCCAACGCACGAACCTAAAATAAAAGGTAATGATATTGTAATTGCAAAGGCAATTAATTTAATTGTTTTAACCATGACTTTAATTTCTAATATTGAATGCGCGAAAGTATAAAATTTATAAAAATCAGCAACCTGAAAGTGTGTTTAAGTATGTTCCAGCTGATTATTCATATGATTTTTAAGAATAATTAAGAACTTAAAACTTTGGCCGCTGTTATTAAAACCAATGAATCGAAGTTTATTATTCTTGTTTATTACTCTGGTAATTACCGGATGCCGGTCACAAAATTCAAACAAAATGGAACACAAATATACCAACCAGCTTATTAATTCAGCATCGCCATATTTGCTTCAACACGCTCACAATCCCGTAAACTGGCAACCCTGGGGAGATGAAGTTATTGAAAAAGCAAAACAACAGAACAAACTGATTTTGATTAGTATCGGTTATGCTGCCTGCCACTGGTGCCATGTAATGGAACACGAAAGTTTTGAGGATATTGAAGTGGCAAAAGTTATGAATGGTAATTTTATTTGTGTAAAAGTAGATCGTGAGGAGCGACCGGATGTTGACAATTATTATATGACAGCCGTTCAGTTAATGCAGCAACAGGGAGGCTGGCCGTTAAATGTAATTGCTTTACCCGATGGCAGGCCAATCTGGGGCGGCACTTATTTTTCAAAAGATATCTGGATAAAAAATCTTTTGGCAATTTCAGATTTCTACACAAAAAACAGCGATAAAACTGAAGAATATGCTGAAAGTCTGCAAAATGGTATAGAACAAACTCTGTTAACAGGTGAAGCAGAAAATACGGTTACACCAGATTCAAATCTCGTGGAACGGGGTGTAAACCGCTGGAAACAGTTTTTCGATATGGAAAATGGAGGACGAATTGGTGCCCCGAAATTTCCGATGCCTGTAAACCTTGAATTCCTTTTATACTATGGCTTTTTGAAAAACGATAAAACTGTGCTTGACTTTGTTGAAAATACCTTAAAAAAAATGGCGCGCGGTGGAATTTACGACCAGGCAGGCGGCGGTTTTGCCCGCTATTCGGTTGATGATAAATGGAAAGTTCCGCACTTCGAAAAAATGCTTTACGACAATGGACAACTGTTAAGCATTTATTCGAAAGGTTATCAACAGTTTAAAACAGAAGAATTTAAAACTGTGGTTTATGAAACTGCAAATTTTATTGAACGTGAATTATTGGATGCAACAGGTGCATTCTATTCGTCGCTTGATGCTGACAGTGAAGGCGAAGAAGGTAAGTTTTATGTTTGGAGTGAAAGCGAACTAAAAAAAATAGTAAAAGACGATTTCCAGTTGTTTGCGAAATATTTCAATATTAATTCAAATGGTTTTTGGGAGCATGGAAATTACATTTTGCTTCGAGATGTTTCGGATAACAATTTTACAAAAATGAATAATGTTACGCCAGAACAACTTCATGAAAAAGTGGCAAAATGGAAATCGGATTTGCTTGCTGAACGCTCGAAAAGAATCCGTCCGGGACTGGATGACAAAACATTAACCTCGTGGAACGCATTGGTGATAAAAGGTCTGACCGATGCTTTTAAAGTTTTTAACGATGACCGATTTATAAAACCCGCGATAAAAAATGCAAACTTCATTAAAGAAAATATTATTCAGGAAGATGGGAAATTATATCATAACTGGAAGAATGGAAATGCATCAGTTGATAGTTTTTTGGAAGATTATTCAATTACAATCCAGGCATTTATTTCACTGTTTGAAGTAACCGGAGATGAAAACTGGCTGGCTATTTCAACTAAATTGACAGATTATACCATTGATAATTTCCATGACGAAAAATCAGGCCTTTTCTATTTTTCTGAAAAAAACAAAGATTCAGTTTTAACTAATCATTTTCAGAAAGAAGACAATGTAATTCCTGCCGCAAATTCAGTAATGGCAAATAATCTGCATCTTCTGTATTTATTGTTGGGTAATCCCGCTTATCGTAATATTTCAGAAAAAATGATTTTCCATATTACACCTCAATTTGAAAAATATCCGATGGCTTATGCCAACTGGGGCAACTTTATTCTTATGAAAACTGAGCCTTTTTTTGAAGTTGCAGTCTTAGGTAGTAATGCGAGTGAAATGATGAAAGAAATGATGAAATCATTTCACCCGAATGTGTTGTGGGCATTTGCTAAATCGCAGAGTAAAATACCAATTTTAGCAGACAGATACATTAAAGAAAAAACACTGATTTATGTGTGCCGGGAAGGTGTTTGCCAACTACCTGTTGATTCTCCTGCAAAAGCACTTGAAGCCATAAAAAATGGCAGTTTTGAATGATTTTAATATGTTAATAAACTATACTTTTTTAACGAAACACAAGGAAAATAGGCTGTTATTCGTTATATTTAAGAATCACTTTAAATAATACAATTATGAGTTCAGGAAAAGTTTTATTGGGAATTTTGGCTGGCGCTGCAGCCGGTGCACTGTTGGGCATTTTGTTTGCACCCGACAAAGGAGTGAACACCCGCAAAAAAATAGTTAGCAAAGGCGAAGAATATGCGGACGACCTAAAAGAAAAGTTTGGCGAGTTTGTTGATAATGTTGCTGAAAAATATGAATCAGCTATTCATAAAGCAAAAGCAGAAGTAAAAAATGAACCGGCAAGCTAATCAGCAAAAACTGCAAATAAGATTATTCGAATTTGATAATTTGAAATCGTTTTATTTGCAGTTTTTATTTTCCTCTTTTTCAAATTATTAATCTTTGAATATAGAAAATCACTTTTCAGAAAAAAAGTATGGATGAAAAATATAAATATATAGAACCACTGATTGAAAGTATAGAAGCGTATAGTAAAACAGGTGTGGAACTGGTAAAATTAAAAACTGTAGACAAAGTTGCCGATGGGACTTCGTCAATGGTTGCATGGTTACCGGTAATTATTGCATTGATTTTATTTTTCATAATTATAAATTTTGGACTTGCACTTTGGATAGGATCGATGCTTGAAATGATTTATATGGGCTTTTTTATTGTTGCCGGGTTTTATGCACTTGTTGGAATAATTCTGTTTATTTTTAAAGATAAATGGATAAAAAAGCCCTTGTATGTATCAATGATCAACCAAATGCTTAATTAATTTAGTCATGCCAGTAGAATACACTTCAGAGTCGTTAAAAGAAGCAATCAAAACACTTGAAATTAAACAAGTTGAAAACGAAAAGGAACTGAGACTGCAACTGTTAAATGTTTATGAAAATCTCAAACCCATCAATATTCTCAAAAATATTGCCAGAGACGTTGTGACCACTGATAGTCTTAAAAATGACATTACCAATACTATGACCAGTGTAATATCAGGATTTATTACAAAAAAAATAATTGTTGGTAAATCAAAAAATCCGTTTCTAAAATTAATCGGAGTTGCCATTCAGTTTGGAATGACAACGTTAGTTTCAAAAAATTACGACATTATTAAAAACTACATAGCCAATTTTATAAATCTTATTCAGGAAAAAGCAGAAGAAAAAGAAGAAGAGGATCCACCTCAATCGTAAATTGCTGAATTAAACCGTTTTTAACTCACAAAAACCTACGAAACCGACAATCGTAATTTTGATTTTGAACCATTGAACTTCAGGAAAGCAATAAAAAAGGCAATGCTAACAAAGGCAGTCAACACCATAAAACTCAGGTGCAAAGTTTTTAGTTCGGCTATATATCCAAGAACAACAGGCCCCAGCATGAAACCGATATTTGTTGTTGCGGCAACAAACGAAACAGCATCAGCAGTTTTTATACCTTCAACATTTGATGCCAGTCTGTAAACTTCGGGCACAACAACTGAAAAACCAAACCCAACAACAAAAAACCCAAGGATTGAAACAAATGGATTATATATCAAAACGAGTAAGAATCCAAATATTCCGATACTTATAGCAAGGGTAATCAATTTCCACGACCCCAGTTTTCTGCTTAACGAATCACCTGAAAAACGGCCAATCATCATCGCACAGGCAAAAGCAGCATAACCAAACCCAATGTATTTAAGGTCGAGCTGAATCACTTTTTTAAGGTATAAAGCGCTCCAGTCGGCAATTGCACCTTCTGAAACCATAATAACCAGACCAATCAAAGCAATTAAAAACAGTGGTTTGAAATGTGAACTCCGTCGCTTTTTTACTGTGTCAATGTGTTCTCCCTTTCTAAAATAGTAATGTTTTTTTAACCTGGTTTCAATAAACAAAATAACGAGTACAAGAACTGAAATATGTAAAATCGGGTTGTTTGCCAGGGCCGCAATAAAACTTCCGGTAACGGCGCCAATCATACCACCGATACTCCAAAAACCATGGCTGCCTGACATTACATATATTTTATCCTGTTTTTCGATGGTGGCTGTTAAGGAGTTTAACGAAATGGCAAAAGAAGAACCTGCCATCCCAAAAATAAATAAACTAATGCAAAGGGTTATATAATTGTAGGCAAGAAAAGGACCGAAAAAACAGATACAATAAGAAATAAGAGCAAAATAAGCATACCTGCCAACTCCTACTTTATCGATAATATGCCTGCAAATTCGGATCATAAAAAATGCACCAAGGGCTGAAAAAAATATGGCATTCCCAATCTTTCCCTCATTAATTTCGAGCTTTTCTGAAATATGCGGAATGTATGTTACCCAGGTACTAAAAATCAAACTAAAGCAAGTGTACAGAAATGCAGAAGCAAAATATTTTTTGTTTTTATAGAATATTTTAATAGAGCCCATAATAAAACAAGCAGTTAAATACAGGCACAAAGCTATTTCATTATTTCAATCCCGAGAAGAAAACTGTTCCTTTTGAATTCTGCAAACCAAAATTTTAATGTTAAATCAACTCATAATGACTAAAAACCCTGTGCAGAAAATTCAAACCTAGTTGTCTTTCAGTTTCTTTTTTTTAAAACCATTTCAAAATCAATTTTATGAATTTCATTTTTTTATTGTTAAAGGGCGGTTTTAAAAAATCAAGCGGGCTTGGCAAAATTTGTTTGTAAACAGCCCTTTCATTTGAAAATTCCAAAAAGCCAAACTTACCGTGAGATTTACCAATTCCACTATTATTGGAGCCTCCAAACGGAAGGTTGTGGTTATAGTAATGAAGTGCGTTATTGTTGATGCAAGTACCTCCAGCACTTGTTGAACGAAGAATTTGCCGAATATTCTGTTTGTTTTTACTGTAAATATAAAGCGCAAGTGGTTTTTCTCCTGATCGGATGAAACTGATTACCTCGTTCAAATTGGTGTATGCAATTATTGGCAAAACAGGTCCGAAAATTTCATTTTGCATCACTAAAGAATTAAGCGGAACATTGGTTAAAACTGTTGGCTCTATGAAGTTATCATTTATATCACTTTCACCTCCGTGAACTATTTTGGCACCATTTTCTATCGCGTTATCAATATATGATTTTATCCGGTTAAAATTTCTGACATTAACTATTCGCATGTAACTTGCTGATTGTGCTGCATCTTCACCATAAAAATCCAATATCCTGGATTTCACGGCTTTTTCAAATTCCTCTATTTTGCTTGCATGAATAAAAACATAGTCCGGAACAATGCACATCTGTCCGTTGTTCGAAAATTTTGCCATCGAAATTCGGGTGACAGCAATACTAATATCGGCTGTTTCATCTACAATTACAGGCGATTTTCCGCCAAGTTCAAGAGTAACAGATGCAAGTTTTTTTGCAGCAGCCGTCATTACAATTTTACCAACTTCAGGTGACCCTGTGAAAAAAATATGATTAAACGGCAATTTCAGCAATTCGGTCGCAACTTCAACAGCGCCTTCTACAACTGCGACTTCATTTTCATCAAAAACTTCTTCTATAATTTTTCGCAGAACTGACGAACTGTGTGGGGTAATTTCTGAAGGTTTAATAATGACTGTATTCCCGGCCGCAATTGCTGAAGTTAATGGTCCAAGCGCTAATTGAACCGGATAGTTCCAGGGCGAAATGATTAGACAAACGCCTTTGGGTTCATACTGAATCCAGGATGAAGAGCCAAATAATGACAAAGGAGTTGCAACTTTTTGTGGAGCAATCCATTCGCTCAAATGCTTTATTGCGTACTTAATACCACTTGTAACCGGAAATATTTCAGTTAAATCAACCTCCGCTGCCGGTCTTTTATAATCAAGGTAAAGCGCTTCTTTAATTTCACCGTTGTATTTCATTAAAGTGGTGCTTAGCTTCTGAAGTTTGTTTATTCGTTGTTTTGCCAAACTTTCAGAAACTACATATTGATTAATTAATTGAGCATTAAAAATTCTGTGAATTTTGCTATTATCAACGTTACTATTTGTATCTGACATTAGTTTAATTTTATTTTAAAAGTAGAATAAAATTTAAGTTATTTATTATCTACACTTTAAATTCTAAATCCAGAATTTCTTCCTTGGTTAAGATTTCAAAGTTTGAAATAAAATGTTTGATCGGAAGGTAACAACTTTCAACGAAAAGAAACTTGTATGTTCAGCAATTATTATATATGTATTACAGAAAATTGAATTGTTTTTACGGAAACAACAGTGTTTAAATATTTTGAAGTAATCAGTATAATTAACCTGAATATTATATATCAAGACTCTATTTTACAATGGGTTGAAACAAGCAATATTTCAAAACAAATGAAACATTTTATTACTGTATTGAAAACTTTGTACCAAATTAAACCTTTATAACAACCAATATTTATAAAAATGATTACAAACGCGTACTACTAAACATAACTTACTAATATTCTTAGAATTACCATATTGATAAAACCTTATCATATTGATAGTAAACATCAATAGATGGAAAAATAAATACTGTTTAAATTCAACAAATTACAAGCTAAAAACTTTATGGTATATTTTTTGGCAATGCAGTGCAACTTTAAAAAAATAATAACAAAATATGTTCAAGCTTTTGGAAATTTTTAAAAATCTATCAATCTATGTTTATTTCAATTAAGAAAACAATCCCTTCACAAAATCGAGGTAAGTTATTTTTTTCAACAAGTAGTTTTTCAGATAACAAAAAACTTTTACAGTTTTTGTTGGTTTCAATGATGGTTTTTTTAACCATTTCGTTGAATGCAACAAACTACTATGTTAGTTCATCAGGCAACGATTCCAACGCAGGTACAAGTGAAAGTACTCCATGGAAAACGCTTGCAAAAGTAAACAGTTTTACCCCAAAACCGGGTGATCAAATTTTATTTAAACGTGGAGAAGAATGGACAGGTAGCATTACAGCTAATGCGTCAGGCACCTCAAGCAGCAGGATAACTTATGGCGCATACGGAACTGGAGATAACCCTAAGATTTATGGTTCGGAAGTAATAACCGGCTGGACAAAACATTCTGGTAATATTTACAAAGCTTCGTTTAAAACTGATATTACCCAACTTTTTGTGAATGGTGTTAAAATGAAACTGGCGCGAACAACTAACACCGGATACAATATTATTAATTCAGTAACAAGCCAAACCCAATTTACATGTAATACTTTGGACGCAGGATTTAACTATGCTGGTGCAACGGTTTTACTAAAAACAGAAAACTATTTCTCAATTATGAGAACTGTTACTTCATCCAGTTCTAAAACTCTATCTATAAACTCGGTACCTGTTGGTACAATTAAAGTAAATCAGGGTTTTGTCTTAATGAATAAACTGGAGTTCCTTGATTCACCCGGCGA
>DAOPKR010000113.1:0-15688 GCA_035391305.1 Draconibacterium sp. | reverse complement strand
CCTGAAACAATATTCGCTTCCCAAACTGTATTCTTAAATTATCTACTGTAATCATTTCAACTAAAATATTAAACTGCTTTCCACTTTTTGTGAAAGGTGTGCAAAGGTAGAGATTTAATGAAGAAATAGGAATATATCGGTAACAAACAGGTAATTGATAACCCAAAATTTAATAGGTAGGAATTTTTACTAAGCCGTTTTGCGGAAATTATCCGGTTGATTTTATTACAATAAGATATTTTGATGAATCTGAATAATATTGGAATAAGTCAAACTTTTTGTATTTCTCTACAAGTGTAAAAACTTGATATTTCTATATTAGAAATCAGTATCTGCTTTTTTCAAATCAAGTTCTTCAATCCAGATATTACGATACAATACATCATGTCCTTCGGCCTGAAGTTTCAAACCGCCTGGTATATCGGTAATTCCTTTGCCGCCATCATTTCCGCCATCGATTCCAGAATTTGGCCCGCCCCAAACCTGGTTGATTTTAATATTTGTATGAGCTTTTTGTCCGTTGAAATACATAGTAACAATTGCTTTTTCACTGAGTTTCCCATTTTCAAAACGTGCTGCCCTGAATTTAATATCGTACGAATTCCACTTGCCAACACCATTGTAAGCGTAATATGGTGATGGCGTTTCATTAATTACTGCACCCAATCCGTGGCTGGTTGTATCGCCGTCGAGTACCTGGATTTCGTAACGGTTTTGCAGGTAAACACCACTGTTTCCGCCGGGTTTTTCAATCAGAAATTCAACATGCAACCTGAAATCACGGTATGCTTTTTTTGTAACAATATCAGCAGAACCATATAAACCGCCTTTGGCATTTGGGTCGTTGCTGTTTACAACAGTTCCTTTGTCAACCGGGTCGTTTACTATTTCCCATTTTATTGGCAATTCCGATGAAAACCGCGGACCTTCCCAGTAAGTCCATTTTTCATCGAGCATCTTACGCGAGCCATCAAAAATTACTTCAGCGTTTTTAGGTGCCTTGGTTCCAACTCCGGTTTTTTCTTTTGGCATTAAAACTGCCCCAACCGATAAAATTGAAAGGAATAAAACAGTGATTACAAAAATTCTCTTTTTCATCAGATTGTAGTTTTATGGTTTAAGTGAGCAAGTTAACAATTTTGTCAATTGTTTAGGTATATTTTATTTGCTTTCAGAAAAGCGAAAGCCAACTATTTTAATGCCCATTCAACAGCTTTTTCAGCATGAATTGCAGTTGTATCGAAAACCGGGATATTTACATCGGTAGCTGAAATCAGAAGTGGAATTTCTGTACATCCCAGAATAACTCCTTCAGCTCCCAATTTTTCAAGATTTGCAATAATTTGTTGAAACCCATTTCTTGATTCATCCAAAATTTCACCCTGAACGAGTTCATTGTATATTGCATGATGAATGTAATCGCGTTCAGTTTCAGTGGGAATAATAACTTCGATACCAAAATTTTTGAAAATATACAGTTTGTAAAAATCCTTTTCCATTGTGAATCTGGTTCCCAGCAACGCCACTTTTTTTAATCCGGCTTCTGCTATTTTTGAACCTGTTGCCTCAGCAATGTGCAAAAACGGTATTGAAATGTTTTTAATGATAGCAGGGCTGCACAAGTGCATGGTATTGGTACAAAGTATAATAATATCGGCACCTGCAGTTTCCAACTGTTTTGCTGAGTTTATCATTATCTCATCCAGTGATTTCCAGTCTTCAATATGTTGCAATCTTTGTATCTCGGCAAAATCAACAGTTATTAAAATGCTTTTGCACGAGTGAAATCCTCCTAGTTTTTCTTTCACTTTCCTGTTTATCAAACTATAATAAACCGCTGATGATTCCCAGCTCATTCCGCCGATTAAACCTATTGTTTTCATTTTTTTTATTTGAGATATTTAGTAGAAAATTTGGAAGACTTGTCGGGAAAGCTAAAACTGTACGTTTTAAATTGTGAAGCCTGAACTTAATGGATTCCATCCGATCCCGACTGTGAAGATACGGATGGAATCCAATACGCGACTTTAAACTTTGAACTTTGAACCCAAAACTATTTTTTCCCTTCCCTGTATTTCATTCCCATTCCACTAAGAAAATTACGCAAAACCTGATCTTTGCATTCTCGGTACTGGCTTTGACCGGGTTTGCGAAAAAATGCGCTCAACTCGTGCTTGCTAATTTCCAAACCCGCCAATTTCAACAAATCCAAAATATCTTCATCTTTTAAATTGAGGGCTATTTTGAATTTTCGGAGTATAATATTGTTGTTGAGTTGTTTCTCGGGAATGGGTTGCGGGCCTTCTTTTTTACCCCGTTTTTCGATGATTAGTCCATTCAAAAAAGTGGCAAGCTGAAAGCCTGATAATCCAACATAATCGGGGTCAATATCTTTCTTTAACCACCGACTGATTTCTTCGCGGGAGGCTTTAATTCCACCCAGCGAAAAAATTTCCATCATGGCAGTATCGTTTAAATCGAGAGCATACCGGGTACGCCTGATAATATCATTGTTGTCCATTTATTATTCAGATTCATTGGTGGAGCCAGGCAATAAAAATGCAACTGCCATAAAAATTAAAGCAATTGGACCGGCAATTACAAGAGCAGGAACATTGCCAAAAACAGATTGAAATTTTTCAGGGTTTGTTTCTGCCAAACCAATTGCACCGCCGGAAATTTGAGTAAAAAGTGCAGTATTTTCAATAACTCCAAATACAAGCATGTAAACAAATGCGCCAAGCAGCCCGCCAACTATAAAAAACAGGGCATCTTTTCTTCCCCGTCCGGCAGCTACAATGCAGGTTCCCGGACAGTAACCCCCAATTGCAAAACCAAGTCCCAAAATTGCGCCTCCCAAAATTACACCTGCATAAGCAGGCTTTACACTCAAATGAGCGGTGTCGATAATATTTAAAGCGAGAAGTATAAAAAGCAGCAAACTGCTAAAACCGATTGCAAACAAAATCACTTTCATTAAATGAAAATCTTTCAAACGGAGCATGTTTATTATTTTTTGCGGGTTCGAAGCTTTTGCACGGTCCAAAGCAAAACCAAAAGCTGTACCCAGAATTATTGCCAGTATTATGTTCATGATTATTGTTTTTTAGATTTGAAAAAAAGTACAGCAACAGGAATTGCAGTTGCGAATGCCCCTGCGGCAAAAAGGTATCCGCTGAGTGAAGTTTGCATCATCCCGCTCATCATGTGTCCGCTTGTGCAACCTCCCGCGAGCCGGGCGCCAAATAAGGCAAGAAATCCGGCGATAAATGCAAACAAAAATCGTTTGTTATTTGTCGCCCCAAATTTAGTGCGCCACACTTCAGGACTTATTTTGTCGATATTTGAAATCTTGTTTCGCGAAAACTTTCCCGAGAGGAAACCTCCTAAAATCATACTAAAAACAAAAATAATCCCGTAAGAAAAAGGGTTTTTAACATCGGCGGCAAGTTTGCCCCCGCCTTTGTTCAAATACGCATTTGTACTTTCGTAGCCGGGAGTTTCACCGGTAGTTTCTGTAATCAAACCCGGCGACAGTACATTCCAGAAAATACCATCAACAATTGCAAATTCTGTTGAAACACCAACAGGTTTTACAAGCCAAACAGCTGCGAGGAACACAATACCAAGCAGTAATCCGCCTTTTAACCAACTGAATTTTTCATTCATAACATATGTTTTTATTGTAATTTAAGTCGAATTTAATAAATCCTCATTTCGATATTGGCAAAATTAGTACTTCTGTTAAAGTTTGTTGTGTTTCGTAAACCCAAAAAAAGGAAATTAATAAAGTAACGCCGGTTAGTTGAGTAGAATCACAACAGTTGCTGATTGATTTTATAATGAATACTTTGCTATCACTAATATCAGGAACTGAAAATAAAATTGCTTTTTATTTGAAAAATGATTCCTTTTTAAAACACGAAAAACCGCAAAATCATTTGCGGTTTTTCATAATATATTTTTAAAAACGCAATCGAAAATGAATAAAAAAGTCAAATTATTTACTGATCTGAACACGAACAGCATTCGGGCCACGTTGTCCCATTTCAACCTCGTAGGTTACTAAATTGCCTTCTTTTATTTCGCCGATAACATTGTTTGCATGCACAAAAACGTCTTGTTTTGTTTCTAAATCTTTTATAAAACCAAACCCTTTTGATTCATTAAAAAATGTGATAGTGCCTCTTCTGATGGGATCGACTTCTTCGTCACTGCCTTTTGGAACACTCACTGCAATGTCTTCAAGTTTAACTTCGGTTTTTGTTGATGGATCAATTGGTTGGTCGGTAATAACCCCATTTTCGTCAACATATGCAATCATGTCATCGAAACTTGATTTTTCACCATCTCTTTTCGCTAATTTTTTTGCTGCTTTTTCTTTTCTTTTTTTCTCTTTTTTGTTTCGAACATCCTTTTTGTTAAAAGATTCCTGCGATCTACCCATAAATTATTTTAGTATTAATGATTAATTTTTTTAATATGTTACTTCTGCGTATTCGTTACTATGCTGCAAAAGGTTTCGTAACTTAATTAAAGCAGTATT
Source organism: Draconibacterium sp. (assembly GCA_035391305.1). Taxonomy (GTDB): domain Bacteria; phylum Bacteroidota; class Bacteroidia; order Bacteroidales; family Prolixibacteraceae; genus Draconibacterium. Next base: position 11,142 of record DAOPKR010000113.1, on the reverse strand, counting down.
TTTTATTTGTCTTATCCGCTCGGTTGAAGTTCCGAATTGAACCGATATATCATAAAGTGATAAAGCCCGTGAATTGTTCAAACCATAACTCATTGTCAACACCCCGGCTTCACGATCGGTTAGTTTAGCTATTGCCCGCTGTATATTCGTTCTGAGTGATTCATTAATTAAATGATTGTCGGGAGTTGGAAAATCTTCATTTTGAATAATATCATACAAACTGAAATCGCTTTCACCATCATGTGTAAGTGGCATGTCGAACGATATCTGATGCTTTTTTATTGAATTGATTGTTTCAATTTCTTCCTCGCTAAGTTGCAGATATGTTGCAATTTCGGTATTTGTGGGTTCGCGCTCCAATTGCTGCTCCAAATAGGGGATAGCTTTTGCTACTTTGTTGATTGAGGAGATGCGGTTTAAAGGGAGTCGCACAATACGTGTATGTTCAGAAATAGCTTCCATAATTGATTGGCGAATCCACCAAACAGCATACGAAATAAATTTGAATCCGCGTGTTTCGTCGAATTTTTGTGCTGCTTTTACAAGTCCCAGATTTCCCTGGTTGATTAAATCGGGAAATGATAATCCCTGATTCTGATATTGTTTTGCCACAGAAACAACGAAACGGAGGTTTGCAACAACTAATTTTTCCAATGCCGCATCGTCGCCATTTCTGATGCGGATTGCAAGCGAAACTTCCTCTTCGGCAGTTATCAGCGAATATTTATTGATATCCTGAAAATAACGTACAGTAGATTGCTCGTTGCGCTGGGTTATTTGTTGTGTAATTTTTAGCTGTCTCATATAGAAATCATTAACTTTTCAAAACCAAATAAAACTTTATTAAACTGGTTTTGAATTTACTTAAAAGGTACCGAAGCAAAATTTAGATTTAAAAAAACGGTCATCGATGAACCAATAACTGGGGAAGGAACAGCAGATAAAGCACAAATTCTCAAATCTGAAACGTGAACAAAGATAGCTTTATATTTCGAGATTTAACTTAGAATAGTTGACTGACAAGTTTACTTTAATTGTTAAAAAATTGAAAATGAATTCAATAAAACGCAAATCAGAATTTGAGATACTTACTTTAAATTATCAATCTTTTGTAGATTTCCATGTTTTCCATATCAAATACACAAAATATTACCTTTTCTATTTCGCCATTTTCGGTTAAAAATTGTGTTACGGTTTGAACTGCAATTTTCGCAGCATCTGATTTTGGATAACCATAAACACCGGTGCTGATATTTGGAAAGGCGATTGATTTTACTCCGTTTGCAAGAGCAATTTCAAGACTGCGTTTGTAACATGATGCCAGTTTTTCGGGTTCGCCGTAATTACCACCTTTCCAAACCGGACCAACCGTGTGAATTACATATTTGGCAGGCAGTTCGTACCCTTTTGTAATTTTAGCATCTCCTGTTTCGCAGCCGTTTAAAGTGCGGCACTCATCAAGCAATTTTTTCCCTGCTGCCCGGTGAATTGCCCCGTCAACACCGCCGCCACCAAGCAAACTTGTGTTGGCTGCATTTACAATTGCATCAACTTTCAGTGTTGTAATGTCTCCTAAATAAAGTTCAATTTTATTCATCCCAGATTTAGTATTATTAAGATTAATGAATAAAAAACAGTGTTGGAATTTTCAATTGCAGAAGTTTGTAACAATCCTTTAATCCCTCAGTCACACAATCACACATTAACTTTGCTCCCCACTCATCAATTCTCCAATTTCTTTTTTAACTATTTTTATTGGCTAAATTTAATAAAGCAATTCACCATGAAAAAGCTTACTGTCATATTTTTACTTTTTTTAATACTGGCAATAAATGTAATTGCGCAACCCATATCTCTTCATCCTAAAAATCCGCATTATTTTATGTATAAAGGAGATCCCACTGTTATGGTTACTTCGGCTGAACATTACGGATCGGTATTAAATTCTGATTTCGAGTATAAAAAATACCTGATGACCATGCACAGTGAAGGGATGAATTATACAAGGGTTTTAATGGGTTCGTATGTCGAAATTCCCGGGAGTTTTGGTATTGAAAACAACTCACTTGCGCCGGCAGTTGGAAGTTTTATTACACCCTGGAAACGGGTTGAGGAAACGGGTTTGTATAGTGGCGAAAAGAAGTTTGACCTCAGCCAGTGGAACCCCGGATATTTTGACCGGCTGAAAGATTTTGTTTCGCTGGCAAATGAATTGGATATTATCGTTGAAGTAACTTTGTTTTGCTCAACTTACAGTGATGAAAGCTGGAAACGCCACCCGTTTAATCCGGGCAATAATATTAACGGGCTACCTTCAAATCTTGACCGCAAAAAATCGAATACTCTTGAAAACGGTATTTTATGGGAGTTTCAGCAAAAGATGGTTGAAAAAATTGTAACCGAGTTAAATGGTTTTGCAAATGTATTTTATGAAATTCAAAACGAACCCTGGGCAGACGATCCGCAAAAAGGAATGTTGGTTTTAAGAACATTAACACCAGATTCAAAGAATGGAGGTTGGTTTCAGTGGGCCGATATGGCGTCGGGAGCGTCGCTTGAATGGCAAAAAATGATTGCAAAAACGATTGTGGAAACAGAAAGCAGTTTACCAAACAAGCATTTAATTGCGCAGAACTTCAATAATTTCAAAAGTTCTCTTGATAAAGTGGATACAAACGTTTCAATCCTTAATTTTCATTACGTCTGGCCCGAAACTGTTGGTTTAAATTATGGCTGGAACCGCCCGGTAAGTTTTGATGAATCGGGATTTGCCGGAAGTTCAGACTCAACATATTTGCGGCAAGCCTGGCAATTTATGATGGCCGGGGGCGCAGTTTTTAACAACCTCGATTATTCATTTTATGTTGGAAAAGAAGACGGAACCGGTGTAAACAAAGCTCCGGGTGGCGGAAGTACGAATTTGAGGAAACAATTAACTTTCCTTCGTAGTTTTATTGAATCGCTTGATTTTGCGGAAATGAAACCCGATTTTCAGGTAGTTGTTCATTCGCCCGGGTCCGAGGTTCAGGCTATTTCGCAACCCGGTTATCAGTATGCAATGGTTTTTACGGGAAACAGCACAAAATGGGTAAAGCTCCATCTTCCCAAAGGAAAGTATAACTTCGAATTTGTGTCACCCTTTAACGGGAAACCATTAAAAAAAGGATTTTTCAGCCAAACCGGGAAAGATGCTTACGAACTGAAACTTCCGGAATTTGGAGAAATGGTTGCATTGAAGATCTGGAAATAGTCTTTATTTCTTAAGAATTTTTGAGCTGAATTTTTCGGCTTTTTATTAGCCAATTATCATCCTTTTCAATTTAATCTATTCACTATCATTTTTTTCAATGAAGAAATGAGAAACCTTGCATGTGAATTTTTGTTTCAAAGTTTATTATGGATTTAAAGAAATTTTTAAAGACAAACCGAATTCAAATAATATTTTTTGTTGCTGGTGCAATTGGCGGATTTCTGTACTGGCGGTTTGTAGGATGCGAAAGCGGTACCTGCGCAATTAAATCAGTTTGGTACTGGAGTACATTGTGGGGCGCAGTAATGGGGTATTTAATAGGAGATATTATCAGTGATTTTATAAAAAAGCGTAAAAATAAGGGGGAGGAAGTGAAATGAATGAAAGATTTTTAAACATAATTAATTCTGATAAGCCTGTTTTAGTTGATTTTTTTGCCGACTGGTGTGAACCCTGCAAACAAATGGCACCTATTTTAAAAGATGTAAAAATGGAACTAAAAGAGAGTATTCGAATTTTAAAGGTAAACGTTGACAAAAATCCGGTTATAGCCACCAAATATCAAATCAGAAATATACCTACTGTTATAATTTTTAAAAATGGCCAGCCACAGTGGAAAGGAGTAGGCGTAAAACCTGCGTATGAATTAACTTCAATATTGCGGCAGCACATTAACCTTCAGCAGTAGAAATTGCTTCATTCACCAACTTTTTCATTTTAATTAGCCCTGCTTTTGCAATTTCCAGCGCATCTTTTTCCCAATATTTTTTATTGAACAATTCAAGCGAAAATACTTTGTTACCTCCTGCATAATGCAAGTCGGTAATTATTTGTTTGTAAGGAGCAACTCCATCACCCGGATAAACCCTGTCGCTGTCGGTTTGCTGTTCGCGCGAAATATCAGCAACAAAATCGTTAAAATGAAAAATTTCAATAGCGTTGCCCGATATCTGTTTTAAACTATCAAATCCACTGCCACCGCGAAACATATGGTAAACATCAGGCAAAATACAGGCTTTTGGATGATTGGCTGCAGTTGCAACAAACATTGCCTGCGAAATATGATAAAGGCTTGCCGATGCACCCCAGAATTCAAGGATTGGTGTAACACCCGTTTCATCACCAATTTCGAGTATTTTTTTATATCTGTTGCCAATTTCGAATAAGTCGTGAAATGGTTTATCAGTTGCACCGGCCGGAGGGGCAGCAATTCGACCGCACCCGATTTGAGCTAAAATGTCCATTTCTTTTTTTAATTGTTCGATTCCTGATTTTCTTGTGGTTTCATCGTCAACAATCCATTGGGCAAAACCGATTGCATTTTCAACCTGTAACCCTAAATCTTCAATATACTTTTTCAGGTCTTTTAAACTTCCACCTTCATCCAAATATTTCTGCAGGTCTCTAATCCAAATCTCAATTCCGGTGTATCCTGCTTTTGAAGCGATTTCAAATTCTTTTAAAAAACCTACTTTTTGCCCCGAAATCGTACTTGTATTTAAGCAATATGAAAACCGGGTTGATTTTGGTTTTTCGGCGGCAATACCGGTTTTTGAAAGCAGCATGGTTCCTCCGCCAAGTAGCGCTAAATTTTTCAGGGTGTCTCTTCGTGTAATCATTTTAATTCGATTTAGGTTTTTTCAAAAATAGTTAACTAGCGTACAAAGGCAAGAATTATTTTAGCAAATTCAATTCAAATGCTAACTTTAAATATTTGAAAATTGAATTGATAAATTAATAATGAGTATAATGAAAAAGGGGAGTACATTAATGTTGCTTATTGTTTTATTTATGGCAGGTGTTGTCAAATCACAAAACAAAGTCGGTGATAATCTTTGTGTTGGCGCTTATTATACAGAAACTGAAGGTGCAGCGAATTTAACAGAGCTAAGAAAAACTTACCAAACAAAAGAAGAATGGTTAAAACGAAGAGAAATTATAAAACAAGGGATTCTTGAAGGGGCGGGGTTAGTTCCGTTTCCTGAAAAAACGCCACTGAAACCAATCTATACAAGTGAACGGAAATATGATGGTTATTCGGTAAAAAACGTTGCAATTGAAACCTTACCCGGAGTTTATTTAACCGGTAGTTTATATCTTCCTGAAAAAAAGGATAAAAAAATGGCGGGTATTTTGTCGGCTCACGGCCACTGGTCGAATCCTGAAGATTATGGAAGGTACAGAGCCGATGCACAAAACCGCTGTGCAAGTTTCGCCCGAATGGGAGCGGTGGTTTTTTCGTATGATATGGTTGGTTATGGCGAAATGAAAGATGCAGGTTGGGAACACAAACATCCGCTTGCATTTAAACAGCAATTGTGGAATAGTATTCGTGCGCTCGATTTTTTACTGTCGCTTGAAAATATCGACCCCGAACGGATTGCAATGACAGGTGCATCGGGTGGGGGAACACAAACTTTTATGCTAACCGCAATCGACGACAGAATAAAGGTTTCAGTACCTGTTGTTATGGTTTCATCGTATTTTTTTGGCGGTTGTGTTTGCGAAAGCGGGATGCCGGTTCACAAAAGCGCTCATCATCAAACCAATAATGTTGAAATTGCTGCAGTTGCTGCACCCCGGCCAATGTTACTTGTTTCTGACGGCGATGACTGGACAAAGCATACTCCCGAAGTTGAATTTCCTCATGTTCAATACATTTATAACCTCGTTGGAGCTAAAAATAATGTGGAATATGTTCATCTGCCAAATGACAAACACGGTTACGAGCTTTCAAAACGGAAAGCTGTTTATCCGTTTCTGGCCGAACATTTAAAACTTAATCTGTCTGCTATTCAGGATGAAAATGGCAATATAACAGAAAAAGGAATTGTAATTGAACCATATGAAACCATGAAAGTTTTTTCTTCTTCAAACCCTTTACCCAAAAATGCCGTATTGAAAAATGACGACGTTAAGTGGTGAAAGATATTCAGCCTGGTCAAAAATGAAAGTAAAATCAAATTATATATTAAATATGCAGGTATTAAAAGACAATAATAGCTGATTTTGTTATTTTTGAGAAAAAGTTAAAATGAATATATTGTCATTATTCGGAGCTTTTTTAATCACCCTTGCTTTACTTTCATATGGAATTGCAAGCATCGCAATTCAGCGGTTTAAAATTGTCACAACCGGGATGATTATTTTTCTTAGTCTTGGCGTTATTTTGGATTTGGTTGCTATAGCTTTTATGATAAGTGGTTCAACCAATGGTATTTTTACTTTGCATGGTATTTTAGGGTACTCTGCAACAATAACCATGGTTACAGACTTGTTTTTAATTCTGAGGAAGTATTTTAAAAACGGGTTTGATTCGGTTATTAACAATTCAGTACTTTTGTTTTCTAAAATTGCCTATGCCTGGTACCTGTTAGTGTACATAACGGGTAGTTTATTAATAATTTGGCCATAAAATTACTTAAATGTCAAACGATTGGAAAGATAGGTTGGGTGTGGTTTTTTCGACAAACCGCGATTTTAATTACGAAAAAGAAAGTGAAGAAGAACTACAAACCTTACCACCTCAAAAACAAAACTTAAAAGTTCAGCTCGACCGCAAAAAACGTAGTGGCAAAAGTGTAACACTTGTTACCGGTTTTGTTGGAAACGATTCCGATTTAAACACATTGGGCAAAATGCTGAAAACAAAATGTGGCGTTGGCGGAACAGCTAAAGACGGTGAAATTTTAATTCAGGGCGATTTTGTCGCCCGTGTAATGGAAATTCTCGTTAAAGAAGGATATAAAGTAAAAAGAGTTGGGGGGTAAAGAAAGCCTCTCCCCCGGCCCTCTCCAAAGGAGAGGGAGAAGGAAAAAACTGAAACTTTTTTTAAACAAAATCAAAATGAAAAACCATAAAATTGTAATCTCAATCCTGCTTTCCATACTTTATTTCAATAGTTTTTCACAGGATAAGAATGAAGTTTATATGTTTTCCTATTTTATGGGAAACGGCGAAGATGGACTTCATCTGGCGATAAGCAATGACGGCTTAAACTGGAAAGCGTTAAACAATAATAAATCATATTTAACCCCAACCGTTGGTGATGATAAACTCATGCGCGACCCATGTATAATAATGGGTCCGGATGGAAAATTTCATATGGTTTGGACAGTGAGCTGGAAAGAAAAAGGAATTGGTTATGCAAGTTCGGTTGATTTAATTCATTGGTCGGAACAGCAATTTTTGCCTGTTATGGAACACGAACCAACTGCCAGAAACTGCTGGGCTCCTGAAATATTTTGGGATGAAAATTCAAAACAGTATTTAATATTTTGGTCAACCACAATTCCCGGCCGTTTTCCCGAAACCGAAAAAAACGGTGACGACAAATACAACCATCGAATGTATTACGTTACAACCAAAGATTTCAAAACATTCAGTGATACAAAACTTTTTTACAACCAGGGATTTAATGTAATCGACGGAACTTTGATAAAGGATAACGGAAAATACGTTTTGTTTTTAAAAGATGAAACAAAAACTCCTCCACAAAAAAATATAAGAATTGCAACAGGTAACCAACTAACAGGGAAATATAGCAAACCAACCCCGCCAATTACAGGCAATTATTGGGCAGAAGGACCAACACCAATAAAAATTGGTGATTGGTGGATTGTTTATTTCGATAAATACATGGATCATAAAATGGGCGCGGTTCGCTCGAAGGATTTAATAAACTGGGAAGATATTTCGGAACAAATCAGCTTTCCTGAAGGAACAAGACACGGAACGGTTTTTAAAGTATCGCCTGAAATTGCGGAGAATTTGAAAAAAGCAGTATTGAACAATTAAACTGTTCTTCACAGTTTTTGATCCGATATTTTGAAGTTGTAATTAGATTCATTAATAAGGTTGGGTAAATAAGGGATAATTGTGCTACTAAGGTTGATTTGTTGAAAATAAGGTTTTTTCAGAAATCTACTGTTTTATTAGGAAAAGGTTTTATAATTCTTCAAAAGCCTTATTTTAATTTATCAGACCTTAGTAGCACGAAATCGCCCACCGGCAAACCAACCTTATTAATTGCGCAAATCCCCGAATTTTATTTCATATTATTAGGGGGGAGGTAGTACAGCATGTTCAACTTCCTTAGATCAAAGACTTAAGGTTTCGAAAATATGACAACTTTGGTGATCGGTCATAAAACATATTTTCATTTTAACTTTATTCTCTTCGCAATTCATTTTAGAACCAATTAAACGTACTTTTGCCAAATCAAAATCTTATTAAAATGGTGGAAATCGGAAAAATAAACACGCTCGAAGTAGTTCGCGAAACTGATAATGGTTTGTATTTGGATGGGCGTGAACTTGGCGAAATTTTAATGCCACATAAATTTATTACCGAAGAAGTCAGAAGTAAAGGTTGGGCTGACGTTTTCGTTTATTCCGATTCAGAAGACAGGTTGGTGGCAACTACCGAAAACCCATTTGCAATGGTTGGCGATTTTGTTTTTTTAAAAGTTGTTTCTGTAAGTAAATTTGGCGCATTTCTCGACTGGGGGCTTCCAAAAGATTTACTTGTTCCATTTCGTGAGCAAAAAGCCGATATGGTTGAAGGCAGAAGTTACCTGGTTCATGTATTTGTTGATTTGTTAACCAAACGTGTTGCTGCTTCGGCAAAAATCGATAAATATCTTGATAACACTCCTCCTGAATATGAACATGGAGATGAAGTGCAGCTTTTAATTACCGAGGAAACTGATCTTGGTTACAAAGCAATTGTAAACAACGAACATTGGGGAATGTTGTACAAAAACCAGTTGTACCGGCAGATTTCACCGGGACAGAAAACAATTGGATATATCAACAAAGTGCGTGATGACGATAAAATTGATTTGCTGCTTGAAAAACCAGGTTACGAAAAAGTGGACGCCATTTCACAGAAGATACTCGACGAATTAACGGCAAATCGTGGTTTTATGGCGGTTACCGATAAAACTTCGCCCGATATGATAAATGCAATGTTTGGCATCAGCAAAAAGAATTTTAAAAAAGCCATCGGCAGCTTGTATAAAAAGCGGATGATTACGTTTGATTCGGATGGAATTCGTCTGGTGAAATAGTTTCGGCTTCTGCCTTATCACAAAATTTCATTATTAAAAAATTAACCACGAAGAGGTTGACTATTTTTAGCCCCTAATGAAACTCAGGGGTACTGGAAGGATAGATTTTGCAACCCTGCAAAGGGTTTAATTAGTTCATTTTTTGATATTCAACCCCATGCAGGGTTGTTGTTCATTGTTGTTATTTTACACCGGATTCCATCCGGAAGCTGTTGATATTAAATCCCTACAGGATTTCAATAACTGAATGTGCACCAAAAAGAAGCGGGCTTCAGCGCCTTTTAAGTTGCCAAAGCCCGACATTATTCTCCACCTTTTTTTCACCGTGTAATTGCAGGCTACGCGGTGAATACAAGTTCTTTTAAACCGGCGGCTCAGATTCCGGTCCTTTTTTCTGTCTGCGTTTTACCTGTTCGTTATTATCGGCAATAATTTGAGCAACTATTGCGGTAAAAACAGCATAAACTTCCGGGTTTGCCTCTTCCATGGCACGCAGGTAAATAACAATTTTATTGTTCAGAATATGAATCACCTGCTTTTTGAGTTCCGAGGCATTCTGCAGCAATCCTTCCTTTGCTTTTTCGGTTTCGTAGGCAAGGCGTGCACGTTCAAATTCCGATTCGGCTATGGCAAGCGCTTCCAGCAAATCGCCACAGCCCGACAAAGCAGCAATGGCTTCCTCATACTCTGGTTTCTGGTATTCGAGCATCATCGAAGAAATCAGCGAAGATTCGGTGGTATAACTTTCGCTTGTGATTTTCAGGCCATAATGTTCAAAAACATTCAGCAGCGATTGTGCTGACATCCTGATTTCAGCGCCGGGATGATGACTGAACCCATTGATCAGGTAATAAAGCGAACGCAATTTGTTATCGCGGTTTTCATCTTTTTCCTCAAGGTCGCTCTCCGCTTTCGAGCGCCTGATGGCTTTGGTCAGTTCGATGTTGTTTTCATCGAGATTCGAAAAATTGTTGGTAAGTACCGGGTCGGTTATTTCCGATTCCCCAAAAGCACTTATCGATCGGGTAGCAACGTCGTTTACCTCCGTTACGCGGCTCGATGGAATTAATTTGTCGATCATAATTTTGATTTTTTTGTTTGTTACTGGTTACCATTTGCATTCTGCAGCGGGGTTATCCACATATCAGTTGCTTTGGTAGCTTTTATTGCTGGTAAGTTACATGTAATTTGTTAAATAAACAGCAACCTTTTTTATGTTATTGAACATATTCTGATTTAATTCTGACAGATTTTGATTTGGCGAAGCAAAATCAGTACTGATAAAGCCTCACTTTTTGTTGGCGAAACAAAATCAGTACTGATAAAGCCTCACTTTTTGTTGGCGAAGTAAAATCAGTACTGACAAAGCTCCACTTTTTGTTGGCGAAGCAAAATCAGTACTTATCAGCACGATCAGTAAAGCAAAGATTTCCCGTCAGGAATTAAATGCGGGTAGCCACTTTTTTCAGTTATGTTATAAAAAAATACGGGAAAGAGTTTTTTCTTTCCCATATTATCAACAAATCCTTTCAAGCTAATTTTTTAGTATCCTGAATTTTGAACAAGGTAGCCTTCGTTATCAGAAGCTCCGTCGATTGCGGTTTGCGGAATTGGGAACAGCCGTTTTTTAACATCGCTGTTTGTTTTTTCAGTCCATGTTCCTTCGTATTTTCCAAAACGTATCATATCGGTTCTTCTTTGGTGCTCCCAGTAAAATTCAAATCCACGTTCGCGGAAAAGAATATCGGCATTCATTTGCGTCAATGGATCTCAATCAATTATGAATTAATTCATTAAAAAATTTTGTAATTCCTTTAAATTG
>DAOPKR010000112.1:0-15764 GCA_035391305.1 Draconibacterium sp. | reverse complement strand
TGAAGCACCTCAAAAGAGTATTGAACTGGCAGAAAGAACATTTGGATCATTGGACAATAAGAAAATAGCCCTTTTAGGTGCTGCCTATCGTTTTAACTCAGAAGATACAAGGAACTCCCCTACTCTTGAACTGGCTAAACTTCTGATAGAAATTTATAAAGCTTATCAAGGCGAAAGCTCGGTATTTTCACAGTCCGGTATTACGTCAATACTAAGCGACGAACGGGATGGTCTTGTATATGGATTCATTGTGGACCGAACAGGAAATGATATTTCCATCACTCACTATGGCGGTAATGCAGGTTACAGATCGGGGATGACAATAAGCCTTACAAGTGGAAATGGTTTGGTGTATTTGACCAATTCAGATAATGGAGGAGCGCTGGGAAACGAACTGCTATTATCAGCCTCACAGGTGTATGGCTGGCGCCATTTTAAGCAAACAGAAGCTCAGCGTAAGAATGTAAACGCTGAAGTTTTAAATGGCTTGACCGGTGAATATAAGTGGAACAATCAAATAGATCTTTCCATTACATTTGATGAAAACAATAACCTTGTCTCACTCCATTTTCCGAATGGTGATGAATATAAGCTTGTTGCAATTAGCGGAGATGAAGATAAACTGGAATTTATTCATCCAAATACAGGTGTGAAAGTTGCGTTTTCTGTAAAGGATGAGTACCAATCTTTTTCGCTCTATGGACAAACTGCTGTAAAATTGTAATTCAGAACAGTTGCTGACATGCAATAAAAAATATTGGGCAGAAAGTGCTAAAATTGAACGAAATAATATTTAAGAAAAGGCTTGGCAACTTGACAATCAGGTGCTTTAAACTACCCTGTGTTTCTTATTGTCAAAAGTTACTGATAATTTTATAAACCAACATTACCGGCAAAACGAAATGAAATTTGAGAGGCATTTTCCGACAGACAAATTAAGAGACTACATAAAATATTATGTGGTATCGGAGAATGTCGTTGAAACCGAATATAAAGTTTTTCCATCTTCCGGACTTGTTGTTGGATTTCAGTATAAAGGACAACTTTCATCAGTAAATGACAAAACGATTGACAAACTAAATTCGGCGGGAATAACAGGTATTTCAGACAGTTACAAAGTTTTTAAAAGCTCGGCAAATATAGGAACAATTTTGGTTTACTTTACTGAAACAGGCTTTACATATTTTGCTTCATTGCCAGCTAACGAACTCTTTAATTTGAGTCTCGCACTTGACAATATTTTTGAAAAAAGCAAAGTGGCCGAAGCAGAAGAAAAGCTGGCGTCAGCTTCCACAGACAAACAACGGATAAAAATTGTTGAGCAGTTTCTTTTGACAGAGTTAAAACATATTCAAACCGACAAACTAATCGTTGAAGCTGTTAAACTTATTTATCAAAGTAAAGGAACAATCAGAATAAGAGAATTGAATGAAAGGCTATTTATTTGCCAAAGTCCTTTTGAAAAACGATTTAGAAAAGTTGTTGGAACTACTGCCAAAAAGTTTGCGTCTATTGTTCGCTTTAATTCGGTGCTTGACAATATGAACGCGGCAAAATCACTGACAGAAATCTGTTACGAAAACAATTTCTTTGACCAGGCTCATTTCATTAAAGATTTCAAACAGTTTACAGGAGATACCCCCGATAACTTCAAACGCTTCCTGTAGAAAAACGATTTTTTACAATTACAGGGTTTTTTATCTTGGCATCTTTGCAACGTAGTCATAATGAAGAGGGCAGGAGAAATTAAACGCTCATTCAACAATCATTTTTGAAAGCTTGACAATTATGGTTGCATGTAATTCAACAAATCGTTTAACAATTAAAAAGAAAGAAAAAATGTTTACAGCAGAATAAATCAAAGCAGCTCACGGAAAAGTGAAATCAGGTGCTGACTTCCCCGCTTACATAAAAGAAATTAAGTCATTGGGTGTTACTCATTACGAAGCCTTTGTAACAGACGGGCACACTGACTATCATGGTGGCAGTGACCACACAGCAACAGTTCCGGCAAAGTATGACCCAATAAACATTGCCGACCTCCCTCAAACCGAAAAATTTAAGGAGGAACTTTTAGCTCACCAACAAGGTAAAACCGACTATCTTACTTTCATTAAAATGTGTGCGAAAACAGGTATCGAAAAATGGGAAATCCGCATGGACAAAATGACCTGCACTTATTACGACAAAGCAGGAAATAAAATATTGGTTGAAGAGATACCACAATAAAACTGCCTGTAAAAGCAGTTTTGCGTCAGGCGGTGCAAGGTGCTCCAGCCTGACACTCGTCCGACTAACCAGGTATAACCTCGAAGTCCATTGCACCAACATTTTGCCGCGTCTCTTCCTTTACAAAAACCAAAAACCAAAAACCCAAGCCCGGCTTTATAAAGCATTTGTACAAAACAATTTATAGGTTTAATAAAATAATTTTTACATTTGGAGAACTTAATCATTATTAAACCAAACTGCATGAAAAAAACTACCCTGCCCAATAACCCGCTTCTCAGAAAAACCAGTTTAAAAAATATAATAAACAGTTGTGTGTAATAACGAAACAACTTTATACAACAAGTCACTAAGTGCAATGAAAATTATGCACAAGGCTTTAAATAATTTGAACTGCACTTAGTGCCAACATTACAGCCAATTTTGAAAAAATGCAGAGTCCAGAACAAAATATAAATAGAATATGGGATATTGCTGTTTTCTTGCAAATGATGGCGGCATTTTGCAATGATATTGACTTTTATGAATACAAAACATTAATGCTTGACTTTCATGAGTTGATTAAAGATTCTGATGAGCAAAAAATTAATACTGAGCTTTCAATTTATGAAAGACAATTAACAGACATAGCGAACTCAATAATAAAAAAGTATCCATTAAAAAGGAATTACCGTGAAATAGCAAAAGACTGGAATGAAAAACACAAATTGGACAAAGAGGTTATCAGTAACGGAGTAATGATTGGGTGGCTTGAAAAACAAATTGATTTAACTAACTATTATTGGTACGATTACACTCCATATCACTTCAAAGTTGGATTAGTGATTCATAAAGGACGTGGAGAAATTGAAGAAAATTTCCTATTACAGGATTCATTTACCTGCTTTGTAAAAGCTGAGAAAGGAATAAAACTTCTTGACAATTTCGGTAATGGTCAGAAAGAAAAATTCAAATCACAAGGTAAAAACGAATTCGACAAGGAAACTTTAGATAAATTAAATGCACTCAAATACGAGGTGTCTTTTTATAGCCGCATGACAATAATTTCTTTCTACTCATTTTTAGAGTGTTTCGTAAATAGTCTGGGGTTTGACTATTATTATCGTAACGAGGAATCGATTGATAAAAAAGATGCAGAGATTTTAAGAGGGAGTAAAAATGGAAGATTTTTGAATCTAAAGTGTAAGATTGAGAAGTATCAAAAGATTTTAAGAGCTGACAAGTCAGCAAAAATTATTTTATCAGACGATAATCAAATAAAGGAACCTTTCAAGTCATTATTTGACAGCTATGAGGAACTTAGAAACTCTTCTGTTCATTATTCTCCAGAAAAATTACGAATCTGGTTAAAACCTCACGATTGGTTTAACAAAGCCAAAGACTTTTCAGTGTTAGTTATTGAGGCTTCGATTCAAATCTGGAAAAGTTGTCATGAAACAAGTAAAGGACCAGACTATCTTGGTCGATTAGAATATGATAGACTATATAAAATGGCAAAAGAAAGAGAAGAAGAAATAAGAGAAATTGAAAAAAACTGGCTATAACACATTGCATATTGCAGGGCGGGGTTCGGTGGTACGCCAACTGCGGATTGACTTGGGTCGATTTCCTTCGCTCAATTCTCGTTTCGCAGTTCCGTGTCCGCCAGTTGGCGGACAGGAACGCTCTCCGAAATCCGCAACGACAACTTGCAAGTGATCGTTATGCGTCACCCTATGACCGACCAACAACATAAAGACTGACAACTAAAAAAGGACTACATAAAAAGCAATTACAATATCATCTCGACAGCACTTTTTGTGTTGGCAATTGTAGTTGCTAATATATTTTCAACCGGTAACTACGACTGGACAAAAAAAACGATTAGCGACTTGGGTTCACAAGGTTATGACAGAAAATTTATAATGCAATTTGGCTTTTTAGCGTTTGGACTGATATTATCCGCAGGAATTTTAGCCAACGGTTTAACATGGCATACTACTCCCGTTTTTATTTATGGTTTGTGTGTTGGATTGTCAGGTATTTTTTGTTCTAAGCCCTTTTTTCAATATTGACAGTTATTCAGTTTCACATGCGACAATTCATTCTGTCTTGGCTCAAATTGCAGGTGCGACTTTTTCAATTGGTGTATTAGTTCAATTATTTTATTCAGCAGACAAAAGTGAAAAATCAATACATTTTGCATTTCTCATTTTAGTAGTTGGTTTTCCTGCCTCGTTTGGACTTGTAAAAAACTATCAAGGAATTGCCCAAAGGCTTCTGTATTTGACAAGTTTTATTTGGCTTATCAAATTCTACAAACCCTAACTAAAATGCCTGGCCAACTCTATTTTTAATAGCGACTTCCTTTAGTTATTTTAGGAATCGATTTTTCAATAAGTTCCATATCGATTTGGCTCAACACAAAATTATATGCACCTAAATTTTCTTCAAGACGATGAATTTTTCTTGTTCCAGGAATAGCAGTAATAGAATCGTTTTGACTTAATATCCAGGACAATGCAACTTGTGCTTTTGTTACTCCTTTAGATTCTGCTATTTGGTCTATTACTTCTACAAATTTGAAATTTTCATTAATTGCTTCTTCTGTAAATCTTGGGTTGCTTAATCTGAAATCACCAGCCTCGAATTCAGCACGATTTTTAATTGCTCCTGTTAAAAAACCTCGTCCTAACGGACTGTAGGAGACAAAAGTAATTTTAAGTTCTTTGCAAACATCAAAGATTTCTTGTTCAGGTTCGCGACTCCATAAAGAGTATTCAGATTGAATTGCAGTTATTGGATGTACTTTGTGTGCTCTCCTTATTGTTTCGGCATTAACTTCTGACAAACCAATGTATTTTACTTTTCCTTGTTTGACCAAATCAGCCATTGCTCCAACTATCACTTCAATCTCAACGTCAGGAGCTTGACGGTGCATATAATATAAATCAATAGACTCTTTTCCTAAATTTAAAAGACTTTGTTCACAAGCTTTTTGGATATACTCTGGTTGACCATTAAGCCCTAGCCACTCACCATTTGGCCCTCTCATTACTGCGAATTTTGTCGCCAAAACAACATTATTCCAGCGCCCTTTAAAGGCTTTTCCAATCAGTTTTTCATTTGCTCCACTACCATACATATCGGCTGTGTCGAAAAAATTAACCCCTAAATCAACTGCTTTGTGCAATGTATTTATAGATTCGGATTCATTAAAAGAACCATAGAACTCCGACATACCCATACAACCAAGACCTATTCGATTTACTTTGAGTGTACTGTTTCCTAATATTGTTGAATTTTTCATTTGGATTATTTTTAAATATGAACGCCACCAGATACTTCTATGCGTTGTGCATTTACCCACTTAGCATCTTCACTACATAAAAATGCAACCACACTGCCAATATCATCTGGCAAACCAACTCTGCCAAGCGCTGTAGTATTCGCAATCATGGCATTTAAATCTTTATTGTCTCTTACAGCACCACCTCCAAAATCTGTGGCAATAGCACCCGGAGCAATGGTATTTACACGTATTTTTCTACTCCCAAATTCTTGTGCCTGATACCTTGTTAAACTTTCAATAGCAGCCTTCATTATAGCATAAGGGGCGTAGTTTGAATAACTAAACCTTGTCAATCCTGAAGATATATTAACAATACTTCCTCCATCACTAATAACAGGCAAAAGTTTTTGAGTAATAAAGTAAGGTGCTTTCAAATGAATATTAACCATTATATCAAAAACTTCTTCTGTTGTTTCAGCTATACTGGAATAAGCACTTATGCCAGCATTGTTAACCAGAGCAAAAAGATTTCTTGTTCCAAAATCATTAGATAAAGAAGATTTTACACTTTCGACAAAAACATTAAAACTTTTAGAATTAGAGACATCTAACTGAATGGCTTTTGCTTTTTTGCCCATCGCAGTTATCTCATCAACTACTTTAGTTGCTTCATTTACATTACTGTTATAGGTAAAGATTATATCAAAACCCTTTTTTGCCAATTGTAAGGACATATCTTTGCCCAGTCCACGACTACCACCTGTTATTAATGCTACTTTACTTGTTGTATTTGTCATTTTAATTCTTGATTTGATTCGGCTACAAAGTTCAGGTATTTAATGAAAAATAACTTGTAAATAGCAATCAACTATTTGCAAATTTCAATCAATTTCTATATTTCGAAGGAGAAAGAGATGTTTGTTTTTTAAAAAAGTTAGAGAAATGTGCTACTTCATCAAACCCCAAAGCAAATGCAATTTCAGACACATTCCGTTGCGTTTGTTTGAGTAATATTTTGGCTTCCTCTGCAATTCTGCCGTTGACAATTTCAGTAGTGCTTTTCCCTGTGGTTTCCTTCAATACTTTATTCAAGTGATTGATATGTATGCCTAGAGTGGTGGCAAAATCAATTGGCGTTTTAAGTTGTATTATTTGTGTTTCACTTTCTATTGGAAACTGTCTTTCGAGTAATTCTATAAACAAAGAAGATATTCTACTGGCAGCATTAGTGGCTGATTCATTACTTTTAATAGGTTTCAATTTTTGTCCTGCATGTATCAATTCCAACACATAATTACGTAATAAATCATACTTAAAAGCATAGTCAGAAGAAAGTTCTGCATTCATTTTCCTGAATATTACTTCCAATTCAGAATACTGTTCATCATTTAATTGATAAACAAAATCGCTGTTTGGCTGATAAATGGGCAATTCATCGATGAGCAAACCTGTTTTCGATTTTGACATAAACTCTTTGGTAAATACACAAAAATACCCCGATTGCTCTTTATTTTGCGGGGTATATCTGTAGGGAATTCTTGGTGTTGCAAATAAAATCCCCTGTTGTTCTATGAGAACTGTTTTACCAGCATACTCAACCAAATTTTTACCTTTAATAAGACTGATTTTGTAATACAGCCTTCGGTTGTAAGTCATTTCAGACTTTTTATTTCCACTGAAATAAAACTTTTGTGTGTCGAATACATTAAAATGACCTAGTTCAGTATTGCCTTTACTATCTAAAAAGTAATCAAGTTGACTTCCATTTTCGCTAAATATTTCCTTATAAAACTCCCTTATGCTTACGTTTACCATAGTTGTAAAATTCAAATAATGGCAAAGGTAGAATTTTTCACTAAGTTTGTAAAGAAAACATTAGACAGTTAACGATGCAGACAAACATATGACAAGCGAAGAAGAAGGGCGAACGCATAACATCGTTTTTGCGTTATGGGGGCTGACGTGCTTGACTTTCCCTAAAATAACCTGACAGGATTTTTACTTATTTACTGAAGTGGATACAAACATAGGATTTATCTTCAATGTATATTTCAGCAATTTATTTTAGAATAAATAAAAATATTCTTAGAATATTTTAAAACTTTTGTAGATTTACGGCAATCGAACCAACAATGAAAAAAAGGACGTTTTTTATAATTGTGTTTTTTCTGTTATTGAGTTTTATAGCCCCGGCCCGTTACAACGTAATGGTAAGTAACGACTATCCGCCTTATAACTTCATAAACGAAAAAGGAGAACCTGATGGATTTAATGTTGATATATTAAATGCCATCAGAAAGTTGTATAAAGTTGAGATAAATATAAACAGCGCTGATTGGGAAACTGTTAATGAATTACTTGAACAGGGTAAAATACAGGCAGTTGCAGGCGTTCAATACTTCGGAATTCCCAACGAAAAATACAATTACACCCGTTCGGTAATACGCACTTCTCATTGTTTTTTGTACAACGATAAATTTCGGAACAAAATTTCATCTGACATAGTCAGGACCGAACGTCAGCCACTAATTGTTATCTGGAAAAATGACGTACTAATTCATTATATCCAGTCGATAAATCCAACCGCCCGCTTTATATATGTTAATAATTACACCGACCTGCTTAACGAGCTCGAAAGGGAAGATGTAACCTGCGCATTCTCGCAAAAGATTTCGAGCATGTATTTTGCCGCAAAAATGAACAGAAGCCATATTTTAACCGGCAAGGAAGAAGTACTTGAACGGAACATGGGCTTTAAAATATCAAAGGATGAAACCGAACTTTCGCAAATGCTGAATAACGGCCTTGAGGTAATTATGTCGAACGGGGAATACAAGAAAATTTATGACAAATGGATAGAGGATTATAATGTAAGGGGAGACGGCTTAACACATTTGCTCCGGTATTTTATTCTGGCAGGAATACTTGTCTCTGTTGTTATTCTTATTCTGCTCGGATTTAATTACATGTTGCGGGTAAGGGTGAAAAATAAAACAAGAGATCTGCAACATCAGCTTGAATTAAATATAGCCATTACAAAAGAACTTGAAAAGCAAAAGCTGAAAGCAGAAGAGAGCGACAGGATGAAATCGGCATTTCTTGCCAACATGAGCCACGAAATCAGAACTCCAATGAACGGTATAATCGGATTCACCCAACTACTGAAATCACACGATTACACCGCTGATGAGCAGAAGAATTTTATCGATATTATTCAGCAAAGCGGCGACAGGATGCTGACAACCATCAACAATATTATCGATATTTCGAAAGTTGATTCAGGACTCGAATCGGTTCATATCAGCGAAACCAACATAGAAAAAATAGTTGGCGAATTATTCATGTTTTTTGAATTGGAAGCCAAAAGAAAGGGAATAAAATTACTGATTGAGAAAAAGATAGTCAGCACCATTAATCCATTTTATTCTGATAATTACAAGTTAAATTCGGTGCTGACAAACCTTATAAAAAATGCACTCAAATTCACACTGAGCGGTTATGTTAAAATTGGCTATACGCTTACTGATGACAGCTTTAGTTTTTTTGTTTCCGACACAGGTATTGGTATTGAAGCCGAAAAACAGAAATTGATATTTAACCATTTTGTGCAGGCGAATCCTTCCATTTCAAGCCGTTTCGAAGGATCAGGGTTAGGCTTGTCAATTTGTTATGAATATACCAAAATGCTGAATGGCGATATCAGGCTCGAGTCGGAAATAAATAAAGGTTCAACTTTCTATGTTACAATTCCAAATCACGAACAACCTGATTCAATAAAACCAAAACCCGTGTTAACAGTGAAAAAGAGTGTTCCTGTTATCCCGGCGGGTTTAAAAATAATTGTAGCCGAAGACGACAAGTCTTCATTCTTTTATCTGAAATATATACTTGAAGAAATTTCGGCTGAAGTATTTCATGCAGGCACAGGCCTTCAGGCAATTGAACTGCTTAAAAAAAATCCCGACACCTCTGTAATTCTTATGGATTCAAAAATGCCTGAACTGGACGGCATGGAAGCAGTTAAAAGAATCCGCAAATTCAACAGCGATATTTTCATCATTGCGCAAACAGCGTATGTGCTCGACGACTATAAAGCCAAAACAATTGCAGCAGGTTGCAACGGGTTTATAGAAAAACCCATCAACAAGAATAAACTTTATGAGATGATCTCGGCAGGTATTAATTCAAATTAGGAAAGCTGCCTGATTTATTATTTTCCTCACTGAATTTTAGCTTCTGACAATAGTTATATTTCCGGAGATAATATTTCAGGAAGTTCAGCTCATTTAACTTTTTCCACCTTAAAAGAATCGGGAAAACTCACCGGGTTAACTTTTTCCATGTTTCCTGTAGGTGTCCAGATATTTTTGTCGCGATCGCAGTTATACAGAATACGCACCCATGAATCAAACTTACGCTGGCCTTCATGCAACTCAATCACGCGGTAACCTTTTCCAATACTTCCGTATGTTTCGCGGCCGCTTGACTGTCCGTATGCAAGGCAAATTCCGTGAAGGGAACCAATATAATTATTGTCGTGATCATGCCCGGTAAACATGCCCATTACATCGCCAGCTTCGAGAAAAGCGCTGTACATGCCTGAGTTTATGTCGGGAGAACAAACGTCTTCCTGTTTTATGCCCACAGTTTTATCCATTCCCCAAACTTCCTTATATTCTGGTAGAGGAATATGAAAAAACGCCAGCGCAGGATATTTATCTCCCCTGTTATTTTTTGTCAGTTGTTTACTTTCAGCAAGATACCACTGAACCTGGTCGGGTTTAATCCAGTCGTATGATCCCAGTTCACTGTCTTTTCCAAGTCCCGAATGCGAGTCAAGAAAATACAGAACTGCTTTGGTTTTATCTGAGTCCGCAGCTTCCACTTTTAGTACATAATTTCCGCTTCCCGAAATCGTTTCAGGCCCGTTTTCTGTAAGGCCATAGGGAAGGCCATTAATTGTTTTCATAATTTCCCTGCCCGAAAGATCGCTCTCAATATCGTGGTTTCCAAGTACAACACACCACGGAATTTTTGCTTCGGTAAATGGTTTGACAAACGTCATCCACGCTTTTTTTGTTTCTGCAGAACAAACAACATCTCCGGTGAGAACAACCAAATCGGGTTGCTCGGTTTTCATTGCTTTAATTATCATTTGCAACGCACTGTCAGACCGGTATGAATTGTATTTATAATGAATATCGGTAAACTGCAGGATTTTGAATTTACCGTTTTCGTTAAATTTAAGAACAGGTTTTGTTTTGGCCTGAACTCCGGTTTCAAAATGGATTAAAACGATTAGGAACAGGATTTTAAATATTGATTTCATGTTTTCTGATGATATTAATTATTGGTTATTATATTGAAAAGCAGGTTGAAGGTTTGCCTTCAACCTGCGCTTTATCAAGATTTTGTTTTGAGTTGAACAATTATATTTCTGTTATCACAAACAATCAGGTAAACTAAAACTGATCAGCCCATTAACCCGGTAACTTTCAGCATGAAATTATGCAGGTCGGTGTTTTTTACAAAAGGGGGGAGCGTTTCACTTCCGGGGCCAAACATTCCCAGTTCAACAAATTCGCCCGAATGATCCATTCCCGACCAGCCAACCGAAGTGTATGTTTGCTGAATTTGTGCCAGCCTTTTGTACGGAAGTTTATATGCGTTGTAAATTCCTTCGTTATCCAGGTCAGAATAATGTGTGAGCAATTCAACAGCTTCATCGTTTGTAATAACTATTCCCTGCGCTTCGTTAATTCTTTCAATCACTGCACCGGCAGAATCAGTTTTACGAATTCCGTTTAAAATCCATTCGTTTGTATATTTAAATTTCTGAACTTTATCGAAACACTCATCTACATTTTTGCTTTTAATCAGCCCGGGACTTGCATTTCCATGGTCGGTGGTAATTACAACAAGCGTATCTTTTTGTTTTTCGGCAAATTCAATTGCAACAGCAATGGCATCATCAAATGCAACCTGGTCATAAATCAGTGCGCCTAAATCGTTGGCATGTGCGCCCCAATCCACTTTACCGCCTTCAACCTGAAGAACAAAACCGTTTGGATTTTTACTCAACTGAGAGATGGCTTTCCGCGTCATATCGGCAAGGGTTGGAATTTTGCTTATCAATCCCTGATCAGCAAGCTGATCAAGCGTATATGGCAATCCGTCTTCATAAAAAACACCCAGCATTGGAGTACCTGTTTTGCAGTTTTCCATTTCCTGTTTGGTTTGTGCAACCTGAATCCCGTTTTTGGCAAATTCAGCAAACATATCGCGTTTGTCTTTGCGTTTGTCTGCGCTGAAGAATTCAGTTCCTCCACCCATCATCACGTCAAATTTCAGATCGAGATACATTGCCGCAATTTCATCCTGGCTGCCACGGCTTTTGGAGTTAACACAAAAACCGGCAGGCGTAGCATGAGTAATTGGCACTGTAGTTACGCAGCCAACAGCTTTACCTTTGTCTTTAAATTTCTGAAGAATGGGTTTATGTGCTGTACCGTTGGGTCCAACGTTGAGCGCCCCGTTATTAACACGTACGCCACCGCCCCAGGAGGAACTTCCGGCAGCAGAATCGGTTACCATAGAATTTGCTGAGGCAGTATCCATATAAGCACGTGTGGCTTTTTGCTCGCGATAGAGTTTAATCCAGTTACTCGACCTGCCTTCCTTGCGCTGTAAAAGCAAATCGGCCATATTAAGCGTGCCGTGGCTCATCCCGTCGGCAACCATGAAAATGATATTTTTTGTCTTCCCTTTTGCAGGTAAAGCTGTATTAACAGAAAATTGAGCAGCCAATGCAGGTGTTGCAATTGCTCCGCCAACACCAACCAAAGCCCCAATATTTAGAAAATCTCTTCTTTTCATTTGTGAAATTATTTATTCGTTTAAATTTTTATCTTTTGCTTGCCGAAGATAGCCAGTTTTGCAAGTATCTCAATAATTACCGAAACAGTATGATTAAATTTGATTAATTATTTATGACATTTTTGCAAATCTGAAAGTAAGTGGCTTCGAAATTCAATTTCTAACCCTGTTCAATACAACTGCCGGAAATAATAAACATTTCCGCATTTGTGCATTCAATCTTTTTTCTTCATTCATACAAACAAAAAAAGTTATGCCACTTTGGTAAAATTGAATTCAGAATTGTTCTTACTTTCACAATAAAAATTAAAACGAAATGGCAACAATATTAAAAAGTACTGAACGTGAATTTCAGGAAAACGCGAACAAAATAGATAACTTCAGGCTGTTTTCTGATATTGCAAGAGTTAAAAAGGGAGTTGTACCGCAAAATCTGAATTTCGATCTGCGACAATTAAATCCGGGGCAATTCTCGGCGCCATACCATTTTCATCACAATGCCGAAGAGTTGTTTATGCTTGTTTCGGGCACAATGACTTTGCGCACCACAAACGGGCTTGAGATTGTAAATACCGGCGATATGATTTTTTTCGAAATGGGTGAAACCGGTGCGCACCAGTTTTACAATCACAGCGATGAGCCCTGCATTTATCTCGATGTAAGAACTTTTAACGGCTGTGATGTTTGCGAATATCCCGATTCAAAAAAATTACTTATATTTCCGTCGCGTGGGATTTTTAGTATGGACGCCGGAAAGGAATACTTTGACGGCGAAGAAAATCCGAAGGAGAGATGGGTGAAGATTGAAAATAAAAAAGATTAACCTGTTAGCCCGGGTAAATTGTAAAAACAACATTATGGATCTTGATGATATTGCAATGCTTCGTTTGTATAACCAACAAATTGCAGCGCCTGTTTTTAAAACTGTAAATGAGATTGTAAGCTGGCTTGGGGCTGTTCAGGCACAGGATTATAATATGTCGGAATGGGCAGTGGGAGTGCGCTTGCCCGGTTCCACCACCGAAACAGTTAAATCAGCAATCAACTCTGGTGAAATTATCAGAACCCATGTGTTACGGCCAACCTGGCACCTTGTTTCTGCTGCTGATATTTACTGGATGCTCGAACTTTCAGCCCCGCAAATCAGGAGTTTGTCACGGTCAAGAGACAAGGAACTTGGACTAACCGAAACAGCAATTAACCGGAGCAATACAATTTTAGAAAAAGCTTTGCGCGACAACCGGCATCTGACACGCGAAGAACTTGTTAAATTACTGGCGGATGCAGGTTACAGCAACGATAATAACCGTGTTTCGCACATTTTAATAAGGGCTGAGATAGAAGGTATAATTACAAGCGGGAAAATAAGAAATGGTAAACAAACCTATGCTTTACTTGCAGAAAGGGTTCCTGACAAAAAAACAATGAGCCGGGAAGAGGCTGCCGTTGAACTTGCCAGGAGATATTTTACAAGTCACGGACCTGCTTCTTTACATGATTTTATCTGGTGGTCGGGATTGCCGGTAAAAGACTGCCGGCACGCAGTTGAAACAATAAAACTTAGTTTCGATTCGGAAAAATCAGGAGAAGAAACTTACTATTTTGCCCCGTTTATTACTGTTCCAAAGCTTGAGAAAAAGCAGGTGGTTTTGTTGCCTGCTTATGATGAGTTTATTATCAGCTATAAAAACAGAAGAGCCTCGCTGCCTTTTGAAAATCAAATAAGAGCGGTTTTAGTAAATGGGATTTTCAGGCCGGTTATTGTGCACAACGGAAAAGTTATTGGAATATGGAAAAGAACATTAAAAAACGATAATGTGATTCCTGAAACAGAATATTTTGGCTCGCCGGATAAAACCACAAAAAAACAGGTAAACGAATCTTTAAAACATTACGCAAAGTTTCTGGGTAAAAACATAGTTTTTGCAGATAAATAAAAATTTATTCCTTGTTTCTTCCTTAATCCATTATTTCAGTATTATTCACGCACTCGCTCATTCACTTAATCACTCAAACACCTTTTTTCGCCATTCATCTTTTAATTTCATCTGTTCGTCAGAAAAAGTTGGCACACCGTGTTTGAATTCATCAAATTTGTACAACAGAAAACAGAAAAATGTCATGAAAACAATTACTATCAGAATCACGCTGGTTTTGTCGGTATTTTTTATACTGATTGCCGGTTTAGTTAAAGCAAATATTATTGATGTTGACAAGAAAGGTTTAATAAACGGCCGGATCAGCGACTCTGAAAGTAATGCACCGGTTGAATTTGTTAATGTTGATTTATATGATTTGAAAGATTCAACGCTTGTTGCAGGCACGCTGACTGATACAGAAGGCCGATTCACAATTTCAATGCTTGGCTCAGGAAAATACTATGTTGAAATCAGCGAAAACAACTTTGAGAAAAAACTAATTCAACAGGTTATAATTGATGACAATATTTCAAGGTTAAACCTGGGAGAAATAACGCTGAACCGCATTCAACGCAAATCGCCAAAACTTTTTTCACGAACCGTGAAATCAGTAAATACCGGAGAACAGCAAATCGTTTTAGCAACGAAAAAGTAACAAAATAAATTCATGGTCATGAACAGCAAATTTATCTCTGCATCGGGACTCGATGCCCGCGGTGTTGGCCCGCGAATCATGCTTGCAACCGCACCTGTTTTGGTTGCCGCCATTTTATTCGAAATAAAATCAGCCCCGTTTACAGAAATTGCAACAGTCAGGAGCGCAGAATCCGCCGTTATTGGCTGGATTTGGCTGATTACAGGTTTAGCGGCGTTCATTGCAACTATGATACAGTTTATTTCAAATTTCCCTAAAGGAGAACTAATTACCACCGGTATGTATGCAGTTTCGCGAAACCCGATTTATTCGTGCTGGATAATTTTTATTCTTCCTGCCACCGGAATGATTTGCAACAACTGGATATTTTTTGCAGCCGCGCTGGTAATGGGAATTGTAACGACTTTTCTGGTAAGGGAAGAAGAGGTTCAATTGCTTAAATGTTATGGCGAAAAGTATTATGAATACAAAAATAGGGTAGGGTTAATTTTTAGTCTTCCACAAAAAATAAAAGCGCTTTATAATTTAAACTGAAGAATCGGACTTCTTATAAACTGAATTTAAAACCTGTCTTTCTCTAGGAAAATTACTGCTTTTATTAGTAACCGGTTTATATCTTTCTGTGACTGTATCTTTAACATTCAAAATGAATAATTTCCAAAGGCATTTTATCAGGATAAAAAGTGATATTTTCGGCAAATCAGTTGAAACCGAAAAACAAATAACCATAAAACAAGAGTTTGTGTAAAGCTTTACTGCATGTGCGCTTTGAATGAAACGCCAAAAGAAACAGTTTATGTTGTTTTGTTTTAAT
>DAOPKR010000111.1:13531-15771 GCA_035391305.1 Draconibacterium sp. | reverse complement strand
CAATTCGGGCAAAAAAAACTTTACGCCGCACTTGTTTTCTCCCTTTCAGATTCAAAACCCGAAAACATTGAAATTAAAGAAGTTCAGCAAATTCTGGACGAAGAGCCTGTTGTTTTTGCCAAAAACTTTGAACTTTGGGAGTGGATTGCCAAATATTATTGCTGCCCACTTGGCGATGTTTTTCGGGCGGCGCTGCCAACCGGGTTAAAACTCGAAAGCAAATCAAAAATTTATTCCACCGGAATTGATGATGAGAATGTTCTTTCCGAAAGAGAATCACTGATTATCAACCAAATTGCTCAGGAAGAAACTTTTTTGGATGAACTGCAAAAAAGGCTGGGGAAAAACTTTTCGTATGCCGCACTCAAATCTTTGCTGGCCCGAAACCTTATTTTTATCGAGGAAAAAGTAAGTGAAAAATACAAACCCAAAACCGAAACCCTGGTTAAGTTTCATCCGTCAATCTCAGGCGAAAAGATTCTCGAAACTAAAATCGAAGAATTGAAAAGAGCAAAGAAACAAGCTGAATTAATTCTCCATTTCTGCAATAAAACCAATGTTTTCGAAAATAACTTTAAAGTGGTTATTTCGAAAAAGGAACTTTTTGAAGGAACAAATTTCAGCGCCAATCTTGTAAATGAATTATGTAAAAAGAATATTCTGGTTCAGTTTGAAAAACAGGTTTCGCGAATTGAACAGGAGGTAACAACGCAGGTTGACATTAACTTGCTTAACAAATATCAGGACGAAGCTTTATCACAAATTAAGACAGCATTTGAAACCAAACAGGTAACACTGATTCACGGGATTACGGCCAGTGGGAAAACCGAAATTTATATTCATTTGATTGACGAAATGATTAAATCGGGCAGGCAGGCGCTTTATTTAGTTCCGGAAATTGCGCTCACTACCCAAATAATCAGGCGTTTAAAAAATGTTTTTGGCGAAAAAGTTGGGATTTATCATTCAAAACTAAACAGCCAGGAGCGTGTTGAAATCTGGGAAAAAGTGTTGCAATTTAAAACGGAGCCCACAAAAGGCTACCAGGTGGTTTTAGGTGCGCGATCAGCAGTGTTTTTACCATTTTCAAACCTCGGAATTGTAATTGTTGACGAAGAACACGAAAACTCTTTCAAACAATTTGATCCCGCTCCGCGATACAACGCCCGCGACATGGCAGTGGTTTTGGGATATCAGCACGAAGCAAAGGTTTTACTGGGTTCGGCAACACCCTCATTTGAAAGTTACTTTAATGCAGTTAACGGAAAATATGCCCTTGTAAACCTGTTTAAACGGCACAGCAAAACGGAACTCCCGGAAATTATTGTTGCCGACGTAAAACGTGCCTACAAGCGAAAACAAATGCATTCAATCCTTACTCCCGAACTGTTTAACCAAATGGAAACCGCACTGGAAAATGGTGAGCAAATCATTCTTTTTCAAAACCGGCGCGGTTATTCACCTTTTGTTGAGTGTTTCAAATGTGGATGGATTCCGAAGTGCCGGAATTGCGATGTCACTCTAACTTATCACAAATTTAAAAACCGGCTAACCTGCCACTACTGTGGTTTTAGCCAGTCGTTGCACAATTCGTGCGACAGTTGTGGTTCACCCGAAGTAAAAACCCGAGGTTTCGGTACCGAAAAAATTGAGGATGAAATCAGGTCGCTTTTTAAAAATGCACGGATTGCCCGGATGGATTTAGATACAACACAAAATAAACATGCCTTCGAGAAAATTATTCATAATCTTGAAAACAAAAAAACCGACATTTTAGTTGGAACTCAAATGGTTACCAAAGGTTTGGATTTTGAACACGTGAGTGTTGTTGGAATTTTAAATGCTGACAATCTGATCAACTTCCCCGATTTCAGGGCGCACGAGCGGGCTTATCAACTTATTTCGCAGGTTGCAGGCCGGGCCGGACGAAAACACAAACGCGGAAAAGTAATTATTCAAACCTCGCAACCCGATCATCTTTTAATCGATCTAATAAAAAACCAGGATTACAACAAAGTTTGGGAAACACAGTTGCAGGAGCGCGATTTGTTTAAATATCCCCCAATTTACAGATTAATTAAAATCACTGTAAAACATAAAAACGTTTCAACAGTTGAACGCGCCTCCGAAATGCTTGGAGTTGAACTAAGAAAAATAAAATCGATAATTGTTTTGGGGCCCGAATTTCCTTTGATTGCCAGAATCCAACTCTGGTATCAAAAAGAAATCTGGCTCAAATT
>DAOPKR010000111.1:7510-13431 GCA_035391305.1 Draconibacterium sp. | reverse complement strand
TCTGCGCTGGAAACACTGATTATTTCGGCTATCGGAAAACTGCTTGACAATAGAAAAATTGATGTGATTATTTTTGTTGATTACGACAAAGGCGTGATTACACCAACATTATTCAGTAAAGTAAATGAAATGGCCATTTCACGTGGGATTCCTACTGCAGTGGATCCCAAAAAACGCAATTTCCACAGTTTTAAAAATGTGTCACTTTTCAAACCGAACTTCAAAGAATTTACTGAGGGCGTTGGAATTCAGCTTGATAAAAATGATTTTGCCGCGATAAAAAATGCAGCTGATTCGTTCAGACAAAAACAAAATATCAAACTCCTGTTTATTACTCTTTCTGAGCTGGGAGTTTTTATTGGAAACGGCGCAGAAGAAAAACATTATCCGGCATTAATCCGCGATATTTCTGATGTTTCAGGCGCCGGCGATACAGTGATCAGTGTTGCAAGTCTTGCAATGGCTGCCTCGCTCGATCAAAAAACCATCGCATTTATGTCGAACCTGGCCGGTGGTTTGGTTTGCGGGAAAACCGGGGTTGTGCCTGTAAACAAAAATCAGTTAATCAACGAAATGAAAGAACAAAATATTTAACTCATTTTTGTTTCATTTTCAGCAGGTTATCTTGTTTAAATCTTTAGCAGGTAAAAAAACGTCAAAAGGTAATTTCTAAATTATTAACTTTGAACCCGTTCAAAAAAAATTAAGTGAATTAGATGGGAAAAATTATTTCGTTGGCAAACCAAAAAGGAGGCGTAGGAAAAACTACAACTACAATAAATTTAGCGGCCAGCCTTGCAGTTTTAGAACAAAAAGTTTTAATAATTGATGCTGACCCACAGGCAAATGCAACTTCCGGATTGGGGTTCGATTTGAAAAATGTTCAATCGAGTATTTATGAATGTATTGTTGATGAAGTTGAAGCAGAGAAAGTAATTCTAAAAACAGCAATTGCCAATCTCGATATTATTCCTTCTCACATTGATTTGGTTGGCGCCGAAATTGAAATGCTGAATTTACCCAACCGTGAAAAAGTTCTTAGAAATGCAATTGAACACTTAAAAGAAGTTTACGATTTTATTTTTATTGATTGTTCGCCTTCGCTCGGGTTAATTACGCTGAATGCATTGACAGCAGCCGATTCTGTAATAATCCCGGTTCAATGCGAATATTTTGCACTCGAAGGTTTGGGAAAACTTTTAAATACAATTAAGATAATCCAGAACCGTTTAAATAAAGACCTTGAAATTGAAGGATTCCTGTTGACAATGTTCGATGGCAGGTTAAACCTTTCAAACCAGGTTTACGACGAGGTTAAACGACATTTCCAGGAAATGGTTTTTGAAACTGTAATTCAGCGCAATATAAAACTGGGCGAAGCGCCAAGTTATGGAAAACCTGTTATTTTATACGATGCCAGCTCAAAAGGCGCAATAAATCACATGAACCTGGCCCGCGAGATTTTACAGCGGAATAAAATGACATACCTGGGAAAAGATAGCAACATTGTAATAAATTAAAAATACAACAGTGAAAAGGAATGTACTTGGAAGAGGGCTCGGAGCATTGATGGACGATGCAGAAAAAATGCTGCCGGGAGCCGGAATTAACGAAATTGAATTGTCAAAAATTGAAGCAAATCCTTTTCAGCCGCGGACAAAATTTGAAGAAGAACCTTTAAGGGAACTTGCTGAGTCGATTAAAGAAATCGGGTTAATTCAGCCCATTACTTTACGGAAAATTTCTGATGATAAATACCAGATTATCGCTGGAGAGCGCAGGTTTCGTGCGGCACAATTAGCCGGGTTAGAAGCAATTCCGGCCTACATAAGAAAAGCAAAAGATGAAGGAATGCTTGAAATGGCGCTCGTTGAAAATATTCAGCGTGAAGATTTGGATGCCATTGAAATTGCACTCAGCTACCAGCGTTTACTCGAAGAACTTGAATTTACACAGGAAGAACTCAGCACCCGGATTGGTAAAAAGCGAAGTACAATTGCCAATTATCTGCGTTTGTTAAAACTACCGGCAATTATTCAGAAAGGTTTGATAGACAAACAAATTTCAATGGGACATGCCCGGGCAATTATTAATATCGAAAATCCCGATACGCAAACCCTGATTTACAATCAAATCATAAAAATGGGTTTGTCGGTGCGGAGAGTTGAAGAAATAGTTCGAAATATTGGAAGCGAAGCACAAAACGAACCTGCGGTCTCTGAAAAGCAAAAATTTCCAAAAGAATATCAGCCAATTAAAAAACAGCTTGATAAAATATTCAGTTCAAAAGTTGAGTTTTCGATGAACAGCAACGGAAAAGGCAAAATTGTTATCCCGTTTAAGTCGCCGGCTGATTTGGATAGAATTGTTAAAATAATTGAAAATCAGAAGTATTAAAAACCTGACACACTTAATATTAGTGTAAAATTCTATTTTTGACAAAATTTTTAAGTGTGATTCCAGTAAAAAATATCATATTCATTTTTTTAGTTGTTGTTTCAGGTAACCTGTTTGGGCAAACTTTAACTGTCGATTCGACAAAAATTGAAAAAGTTCCTGCAGAAGCCGAGGTTGTTCACTCTCCCCGGAAAGCAACAATTTATTCAGCAGTTTTACCCGGTTTGGGACAGGCTTACAACAAAAAATACTGGAAAATCCCTATAATTTATGCAGGGTTCGGAACCATTGGTTATTTTATTGGGTGGAATAACGGATTTTACAAAACTTATAAATTGGCATACAGCGATTTAACCGATGACGACCTCAATACTGATTCTTATCTAGACTTATTGCCTCCAGGATATAATTTGGATGATCCAACAACTTTTAATAATTTCAAATCCGGATTATCGAAACAATCGGAATATTACAGGAGAAACCGTGATTTATTAATTATCAGTATGATAGGTTTTTACGGGCTGAATATTATAGATGCCAGCGTTGATGCGCACCTTTTTGATTTCGATATTAGTGAAGACCTGACGATGAATTGGCAACCAGCCGTGCAAACTTTTGAAAAACAGTTGGTTTACGGGGCCAATTTCACGTTCAAATTTTAAAAAAAACTGATGAAAAGAGTACAACTAATACTTATTGCGTTTACCCTGACCCTGATTTCAACATTTACCCAAAACATAAAAGCTGCCGAAAGTGCTCCCGCTGACACGATTACTGTTTTAAATTTAGATTCTGTTATTTCGGCAGAAACAATTATCGACGAAGACTTGACCGACCTGTTTTCCGATCAGATTGACAGCGCTTATGCCGATTGGTTTTTGGATAATGTTTTTCTGAGCGATTCAATGGAAGTGAGGTTGATTGACAATTATCCGAAAAATATTCCCGATTCAGTTTATGTCCGCCGCCTGCAGGAAACCGAGCAGGTAATTGATCTTTCATTTAATCCTGCCGTTTTGAGTTTTATTAAAATGTATTCCGAAAGAAAACGTGACCAGGTGGAACGGATGATCGGTTTGAGTGAATACTATTTCCCGATGTTTGAGGAAATGCTTGATAAATATGATTTACCACTTGAATTAAAATATCTCCCGATTATCGAATCAGCACTTGATCCGAGTGCTACTTCACGTGCCGGCGCAATGGGTTTGTGGCAATTTATGTATGGTACAGCAAAATTATTAAACCTTGAAATCTCAAGTTTTGTTGATGAGCGTCGCGACCCTGTTAAATCTTCCGACGCAGCTGCCAGGTATTTGAAATTTCTGTATGATATTTACAACGACTGGCATTTGGCAATTGCTGCCTACAATTGTGGCCCCGGAAATGTTAACAAGGCAATCCGCAGATCGGGTGGTAAAACAAATTACTGGGAAATTTATTATTTGTTACCCCGTGAAACCCGCGGTTATGTGCCGCTTTTTATTGCCGCAACTTATGTAATGAATTTTTATGGCGAACATAATCTGGTGCCGCAAATACCTTCAATGCCAACAAATGTTGACACAATTATGGTAAATAATTATCTGCATTTCGACCAGATCTCGGCAACACTGAATTTTGACAAGGAATATTTAAAAGCGCTGAATCCAATGTACAGGCGCGGAGTTATTCCGGCAAGCGGCAAAAAGCAGTATCCATTGGTTTTACCACATGAAAAAGCCTTTGAGTTTATTGAAAAAGATACGGCGGTTTTTGCATATCAACGCGACATTTATTTCCCGAATAATACACTTGTAACTCCGGCTGAAAGTTCATCGGGGTACTTTACACCAAGCGATGTGAAAGGCAAATCAAAAATTGTTTATACAGTTAAATCAGGCGATACTGTTGGTGGAATTGCAGCTAAATACAGGGTTAAGGCAAGCGATTTAACCTACTGGAACAACATTCGGAAAAACCTTATCAGGGTTGGACAAAAACTTGCAATTTATGTTCCCGAAAAGGATAAATCGAAATATGCCGGAAATACTGCCAGTAAAAGCGGGAGTACAAATTCGGCAACTTCAAAAGAACAGAATACAGTTTCCGATTCGGATTTCGAATTATATACAGTAAAAAGCGGTGATAATGTGTGGGTAATCGCCCAAAAATTTGAAGGGGTTACAACTGACGATATTCTGCAGTTAAACAATATTTCAAATGAAAAAGGTTTGGTAGTTGGGCAGAAGTTAAAAATCAGAAAGAAAACATAGTTTAACCTACTGAATCAGGTTAATAAATTGTTTGGCCAGATTTTTTCTCGAATACTTTTCAAATGCCTCCGATTCAATTTCCAGATTATTATTCAGAAAGCGCTGAAAATAATTTTTCAAAGTAGTTTTAATTCCCTGTTCGTCGTTAAAATCAAGGGAAATTCCGGCTTTTGTTTCGCCAAGAATTTTTGCATAATCGGCATCAGTTGGGCCAAGTGCTAAAATCGGACGGCGAAGTGCCATATATTCATACATTTTCCCGGGGAGGATCCCTTTCACATTCGGGGCATCATTTAAAGGCAGCAGCAAAACCTGCGATTTACTGAGTTCAATCAATCCTTCTTTGTGTGCCAGATGATCTTTTACGACTATGTTTTCCTTCAGTTTATTTTTTTCGATTTCAGAAATTACCGATTGATCAGTTTGTCCGATAAGCTTGATTTGCAGTAACTTTTTAAAATCAGGATTTACAGAAGCGAGTTCTCCCAACACTTTCCAAAGAGCAGCCGGATTGCGGTCTTTATTAAACGCGCCAAAATGTGAAATGGTAAATTTTTCGTCCAGTTTTGGCAATTCAAAGTCATAATCAGTTGGATCGAAACCATTATTGATTACTTCAATTTTACGGTGGGCAATTTTTTGAATATCGGCAGCACAACCGGGACTAACCGTTACAATATGGTCGGCAGCCGCGAGTACTTTTTTTTCGAGATTTTTATGTTTCTTGTCTGCCCAGGTTGTAAGTTTTAATTTATGATAAAAATCGATATCTGTCCAGGGATCGCGAAAATCGGCAATCCACGGAAGATTAAACTTTTTCTTTAAGCCCAACGCAATAATGTGCATACTGTGCGGCGGCCCGGTAGAAATTATTAAATCGACCGGATTTTCATTTAAAAATTTATTTAGAAATTTTACTGAAGGTTTAATCCAGAATTTGCGCGGATCGGGAATCAGAAAATTACCGCGGATAAATACTGAAAGTTTACTTTTCCAGTTACCTTCTGCAGCTTCCGAAATGTAACCCGATTTAAACTTTTCTCCCGATTTCTTTCCGGTAATTTTCCTGTAAAAATTATAAGGTTCCCAAATGGGCGTTTTCAACTCAATAATGTCCGGATGGATTTCACTGAGCAAACTTTCATCAATTACCGAAGGATCGGGATTTTCGGGTGTGTAAATAATGGGTTGCCAACCCAGTTCAGGAAGAAACTTCGACATTTTCAGCCATCGCATTACTCCGCCACCACCGCTGGGTGGCCAGTAATA
>DAOPKR010000111.1:0-7410 GCA_035391305.1 Draconibacterium sp. | reverse complement strand
GTCACGCAAAATGGTGTTCCAATTGCGTCCTGCCGGCGGTAACGTTTCCCGATTGAGTCTTTTTCGTCGTACTGGCAATTGAAATCGAACTTCAGGTTGTCAATAATTTCACGTGCTTTTTCGGGCATACCGTCTTTTTTAATTAACGGCATAACAGCCATTTTTACAGGTGCGAGCATGGGCGGAATTTTAAGTACAACACGCATATCATTTTCAAGTTGCTCTTCAGAATATGATGCCGAGATTACCTGTAAAAACATGCGGTCAACCCCAATTGAGGTTTCAACTACAAACGGCACGTATGATTCGTTTAATTCGGGATCGAAATAGCGGATTTTTTTCCCTGAGAATTTTTCATGTTGCGAAAGGTCGAAATCGGTACGCGAGTGGATTCCTTCAACTTCTTTAAACCCAAACGGGAATTTGTATTCAACGTCAACCGCGGCATTGGCGTAATGTGCCAGTTTTTCGTGTTCGTGAAAACGATAATTTTCGTCGCCAAAACCGAGTGCCCGGTGCCATTTCATACGGGTTGTTTTCCATGTTTCAAACCAATCGAGTTCGGTGCCGGGTTTTACAAAAAACTGCATTTCCATTTGTTCGAATTCGCGCATACGGAAAATAAACTGGCGAGCAACAATTTCATTACGGAATGCTTTTCCAATCTGCGCAATTCCGAAAGGAATTTTCATACGACCGGTTTTTTGTACGTTCAGATAATTCACAAAAATTCCCTGCGCGGTTTCGGGACGAAGAAAAATTTTCTGCGCGCCATCAGCAGTTGAACCCATTTCGGTTGAAAACATGAGGTTGAACTGGCGCACTTCGGTCCAGTTACGCGAACCGGAAATGGGACAAACAATTTCTTCATCAACAATTATCTGGCGCAATTCGTCCAGATTTCCATCGTTTAAAGCCTTTGCAAAACGGTTATGCAGATCGTCCCATTTTTTCTGGTTATCTAAAACACGCTGGTTTGTTTCCCTGAATTGTTTTTCATCAAAAGCATCGCCAAAACGTTTCGCAGCTTTTTCAACTTCTTTATTGATTTTATCTTCAATTTTAGCCAGTTGTTCTTCAATCAAAACATCGGCACGGTAGCGTTTTTTGGAATCTTTGTTGTCGATGAGCGGGTCGTTGAATGCATCAACATGGCCTGAAGCTTTCCAGATAGTTGGGTGCATAAAAATGGCAGAGTCGAGTCCAACTACGTTTTCGTGCAGCAAAACCATACTTTCCCACCAGTATTTTTTAATGTTGTTTTTTAGTTCAACACCGTACTGACCGTAATCGTAAACAGCGCCAAGTCCGTCGTAAATTTCGCTCGATTGAAAAACGTAACCGTATTCCTTGCAGTGTGCAACCAATTTTTTGAAAAGATCTTCCTGTGCCATTGTATAAATTTCAAATTAATGGGTGCAAAAATAGAATAGTTTTGATAGTTGCGGAAGAATTTATGAATTTTTAGGGGATTGTTACTGACTGAATGTTAATCTACTTCTTCAAAATCAACATATTCGCCTTTAATTTGACTACTGTTTTTACCACGCTGCGGGTTGCCTTCGATTGTAACATCTCCCGGAGGGCGTGTTGATCGTTGGTTTTGCCGTTGCTGGTCCTGCATCTTTTGCTGCATGTTTTTAATTCCTTTATCCAGTAGCATCGGTAATATATATCGCGAAAACAGGCGGATTCCGTAATAGATAATCGCAATA
This sequence comes from Draconibacterium sp., assembly GCA_035391305.1. Classification (GTDB taxonomy): domain Bacteria; phylum Bacteroidota; class Bacteroidia; order Bacteroidales; family Prolixibacteraceae; genus Draconibacterium. Next base: position 5,695 of record DAOPKR010000111.1, on the reverse strand, counting down.
ATAAAAAGCGTTCGTAAAAAGTTAGTCAGATATAAGATAATCAGTAAATTCATCTGTAATAAAATTATAACAAGCTGCAAATTTACATTATTTGAAATAGTTGAATGAATAATGTAACAGTTTTTTGCACAAGGTTAAATAAAAAAAGACGGAAATATCCGTCTTTCATGCTGTTTTGTTTATTAATTTATTTATGCGTTACATCGCCGCCGCTTGATTCATTAATGTCTTTTACCTGCGGATTTCCATAATAACGGACATCGCCGCCACTGCTGGCATTTGCATATAATTCGTCGGAAACATTTACAGTGGCGTCGGATCCACTGCTAACGCTAACTTTGCAAATAACGCTTTCCAGATCCTGCGCTTTAATATCGCTCCCACTGCTTGATTCGGCTTCAAAGTGTTTTGTTTTTCCGCTGATTCGTGCGTCAGACCCGCTGCTTGTGTCAAGAGAAAAATTCTTGTAATGTATATCAATATTTACATCGCTGCCACTGCTTGCGCTAACTTTCAGGCTTTCTCCTGTTAAAGTGTTTTCTGAATTAACGTCAGAACCTGATGAGGCATCCAAACGCTCCAATGTTTTAACACTTACATAAACTTTACGTGATTTGGTTGTTCCCCAGTTCCAGTTGTTGTTTTGTTTCATGTAAATCTTCAGTGTACCGTCTTTTACTTCGGTAATAACTTTGTCGATAATATCGCCATCAGCAACTACTTTAACTTCCTCGGTTTCTCCCATTCGCAGGTATAAATCAATCCCTGAAGAGACTTTAATTGAATTGTAATCTTTCAGATTTCTGTTCTCGGTTTTTTCAGAACTAAATGCAAAAGACTGAATATTCGAACCTAAAATAATTACAGCTAACAGAATGCCAAGTTTTCTAAATGTTTTCATCGTTAATTTTCTTTTTGTGAATTGAATATTTAACTAGACGCCTGAGAGTTTCCAATGTTACAGTTTTGGTTATTTATTTATAATATTTCCTCCCGATGATTTTTCAGTATTTGAATTTTTTGGGTTACCATAAACAAAAATATCGGCGCCACTGCTAACATCGCCCGAGAAATCAGATTTTGCTGTAATCCAAATATTTGATCCGCTGCTGGCTTTTGCCTCGCAATTTTCTACCGTTAAATCTACAGCTTTGATATTCGCACCGGAAGAAGCTTTTGCCCTAAAAGAATTTGCAATTCCCTGCAATTTTATGTTCGAACCTGATGATGATGAACATTCTGTTTTTTCAGAATTAATTTCAAGGGTAACATTACTTCCAGATGAAGTTGAAACTTTCAAATCTTTAAAAACAAGTTTCGTTTCAGAGAAAACATTGCTGCCCGAAGAAGCTTCAATTTCTTCGAGATCGGGAACTGTAATAAATACTTTTTTTGAAGTAGCATTCCTGATATTTTGTGTTGCCCTGATTACCAAAACATCGCCTTCATTTTTTGTTTCAATTGCCTCAAGCAGGTTTTCATCGGCCTTTACAACAACTTTGAATGTTTCTCCTTGAGTAATATAAACATTCATTCCCCGGCTTACATCAATTTTATCGAAATCCCGGGTTTCTCTTGTTTGTTCAACAACATTCCCATTTCCTTTTATTGCCGGCCCCATAAAAACACATGAAGAAAAGGCAACCAAAATAGTAACAAAGAGTGCTGAAATAAGTAGTTTTTGTTTCATAGTCTGAATTCTTTAGCATTATAAATATTTGTCTAATTTATTGTGAATGAAGTTTTATTCAAAATATTTTCGTTCAATGCATCAATTTCATCGGTAAACTAATGCAGAAAAATCCTTCAAAAATTTAGAAAATGAGTTTGGATTAACATTTTTTTGCCTGAAAACTTTATTGGGTTAATATGGTTAATATATTTTAACGTAATGCAAATCAGCCATTGTTAGATATATAAGGTAAGTTTTATACTTTTGGCGGATTGATAATTTTTAATCAGAATTTAAGTTCAAACAAAATATTTAAGATGAAACGACCAAGAATAAATATAGTTTTCACAGAATCAGAATTATCCGCGAACTGGCGGATGGGAGTTCCATCGAATACCTTTAAAAATTAATAATAATAATGAGATGAAAAGGAAGAGAATTTGGATAGGGATTGTAATAATTGTAGCAGCCGGATTTGGCTTTTACAGTTTCACACAGGACGAGAAAAATTTCGAAATGGCAAAAAGCCTTGAGATTTACCATACTTTGTTTCGTGAATTAAACATGTTCTATGTTGATGAAGTTGATCCGAATAAACTTGTAAAAACCAGTATCGACGACATGTTGAGTTCGCTTGACCCATACACTAATTATATTTCGGAAGACCAGATTGAAGATTTCAGGTTTATGACGACTGGTGAATATGCCGGAATTGGAGCACTCATCAGCAAGCAAAACAACAAAATTGTAATTGCCGAACCATACGAAGGTTTTCCGGCACAAAAATTTGGGTTGAAAGCAGGTGATGTTTTGCTTGAAGTAGAAGGAAAATCTACCTCGGACATGAATACCGAAGATGTGAGCAGCCTTTTAAAGGGCCCTGCCAATAAACCCGTGAAAATTAAATACGAACGTTACGGCGAGAAAAAACCTGTAACCGTGGATGTTGTGCGCGAGAAAATCAGTATCGATGCAGTTCCATATTTTGGGATGCTGGACAATACAACGGCATATATTCGTTTATCAAGTTTTACCGATAATTGCAGCAGCGATGTAAAAAAGGCATTTCTCGAATTAAAAAAGAACAACCCGCACTCGCTTGTGCTTGATTTACGCGGAAATCCGGGAGGTTTGTTAAATGAAGCTGTTGAAATTGTAAACCTGTTTGTGCCAAAAGGTTCTGAAATTGTAAGTACCCGTGGCAAAGTTACGCAATGGGACAAAGTTTATAAAGCCACTTCGAACCCCATTGATACAACAATTAAAATTGCTGTGCTAACAAACAGTGGTTCAGCTTCGGCATCTGAAATTGTTGCCGGCGCAATTCAGGATCTTGACCGCGGAATAATTGTCGGCACACGAACTTTTGGAAAAGGACTGGTGCAAACCACCCGCGATTTGAGCTATAACACAAAACTAAAAGTTACAACTGCCAAATATTACATACCAAGCGGACGCTGTATTCAGGCACTCGACTATTCGCACAGAAATGAAGACGGCAGTGTTGGAACTGTTCCTGATTCGCTGATTTCTGAATTTACAACAAAAAAAGGCCGCAAAGTTTATGATGGAGGCGGTGTTGTACCCGACATAAAACTCGAAAACGAATCGTTAAGTAGTTTAAGTATTGCACTGATTACCAAATTTATGGTATTCGATTTTGCGACAAAGTTTTCAAATGAAAATGCTGCAATAGCTTCTCCTGAAGAATTCGAGGTAACCGATGACATTTACAAACAGTTCATCAGTTTTGTAAAAGAAAATAATTTTGTTTACGAGTCGGAGTCGGAAGAAGAACTTGACGATTTAATATCGCACGCAAAAAAAGAAAAATATTACGGGCTTGCCCAAAGCGAATTCGAAGCATTAAAAGCAAAACTGACACCCAATTTCGATAAAGATGCTACTGATTTCAGCGATGAAATTAAAGAGTTGCTGACTGACGAAATCGTTTCACGCTATTATTATCAAAAAGGCGCAATCCGTGCAGCAATTCACGATGACAAAGGAATTAAAAAGGCTATTGAAGAGTTAAATTCGGAAACTGCCTACGCCGGATATTTTAAACCCGGAACTGTAATTTCAATGAACTGAAAAATCTTTTAAAATATTATGAATAACATTAAGGAGGTTTTTTTGCCTCCTTTTTGTTTTTTATGACAACTGCTGATTTATAAACAGATACGACAATTTAAAACTCAGAAAATGAAAAATTTAAAACGTTTTATCCTACCCGCAATTCTTTTACTGATCTCAATTTTCTCGAAATATTTTGCAGGAAATTATGACCTGTTTCATTCTGAATTCAACGACTTTTTTAAAATGCTGGGGTCGGTACTTTTTATTGTTAGTGTAGCCTTGCTGATAATTGCTGGTATTCGCACAGCAAAAAGGATTTTTCTAGAACAATTTGACTCAACAAAGGAAGACAATTTACGATCGCGAAAATTTCAAACCCAGTTCAATATTCTGGAAAGGATTTTGGTTTTCCTGATTATAATTATTTCAATTGGTTTGATTTTGATGCTTTTTGAAGATGTTCGCCGAATCGGTATCAGCCTGTTTGCTTCAGCGGGAGTTGCCGGAATAATCATCGGTTTTGCCGCGCAACGAATTATTGCAACAGTAATTGCAGGTATTCAAATTGCAATTACTCAGCCAATCCGTTTAGACGATGTTGTTATTATTGAGGGTGAATGGGGAAAAATTGAAGAGATTACCTTAACTTATGTGGTTGTGCACATTTGGGACAAGCGACGGTTGATTGTTCCGACTACCTTCTTTTTCGAAAAACCTTTCCAGAACTGGACCCGCACAACTTCCGAAATTTTAGGTACTGTTTTTATTTATACCGATTACAATGTACCTTTTGATGAACTCCGAAACGAACTTACCCGACTTTTGGAAAGCTCACCTTTGTGGGACAGAAAAGTAAATGTGCTTCAGGTTACCAATGCAAAGGAACGAACGGTTGAAGTCAGGGCATTAATGAGTGCCAAAGATTCGGGTACTGCATGGGATTTGCGTGTTTTTGTGCGTGAAAACCTGATAAAATTCCTTCAAAAAAATTATCCTGACAGTTTACCTAAAACCCGGGTTGTTTTGGAAGATAAAGTTCAAAATGAAAAATAACCTGAAATCAATTTTGAATTGCCTTTTTCTTAACGATAAGGTTGGTCAGAAATAAAATACTGATTAATACCATGGGCCCCGATATAATAAAATAAGTGGATAAAGGGAATTTTTCCCAAGCCACAATAATATATGCAACCGCAAGAATCAAAAATGCGATGACCCCAATAATTTCATATCGCCACGAAAAAAGTAAAAGAACAATTAAAATAAAAGTTGGTATTAAATGAATAAGAAATTCGCCAATTTGTGCGAATACAGTTTTATCACCGTCGAACGAATCGAGCGCAAACATGCTGATGAAAATTATAAACAGGATTGTCAATATTCGTGGAGTCCAAAACAATGCTTTTTTCATTTTCTTTTTAATTAAGTGCAAATGCAATTACGAAATAAGAAAAAATTAGTTTAAAAGAATAATCATTTCTTATATTCCCGAAAATTACAAATTGTACAAAATTTCTTTGTCTTGATACCTGATACTAAAAATCTTAAATCGAACAAAAAATGAAAATATATTTTGCCGGTTCAATCCGCGGCGGGCGCGAAGACGCAGTCCTTTATCTTCAAATTATTGAATATCTGAAAACTTTTGGAGAAGTGTTAACCGAACATATTGGCGATCAAAACTTAAGCGATTTGGGAAATGATGGTCCGAACGACAAATACATTCATGACCGTGATTTGACCTGGCTGCAATCAGCCGATATATTAATCGCCGAAGTTACAACAGTTTCTATGGGAGTAGGTTACGAAATTGGCCGGGCTGTTGAAACAGGAAAAAAAGTTTTGTGTCTTTTCAGGTCTGCCTCGGGCAAAAACCTTTCTGCAATGATTGCTGGGTGCAATGATTTAACACTTTGTAATTATTCAGATTTGGAAGAAGCGAAA
>DAOPKR010000110.1:8166-15871 GCA_035391305.1 Draconibacterium sp. | reverse complement strand
GTTTTTAATTTTTTCATAGCATATCTATTTTTTGATTAGTAAAATGACAATTTTGCCTTTATAAACACAAATCTACTTAAAAACAATCTTTGAATGATTACCACACATCCAAATTTCTTAGTTAAAATGTCTTTCTAATGAATATATCTAGATATGCTGGTTTATTTTTATGACTTTTCCAGTATAATTGATTCAAAATACAAGACATAAAAAAAGGTCAGATTATATCCTAATTAATTTGATGCGTAGCCAATTTTTCAGATTGACAGGAACTTTGGAGCTACAGCCAGAATTGCAGAAATGCTGGTTCAAAGCCACGACATCGATATTTATCTGCTACCGGCATTGCCAAAATCATGGAGTTCAGGTAAAGTCACTGGATTGAAAGCCTGTCTCCAAAACTTGCTTACATTGGATGAAAAATATGTTTCGGCAGATAGAAAGCAATATTATCAACAGTTTTTGGAGAGTATCCCGGATTATTCTAATGAAGAAAAGATGGAATGAAAATCATAAAACCTGGCTGAAAGAGCCCAATCAGGAATTGCCACAATTTTAGCCACTTTTCCCATTTAACCAATTTAATCCAGGGGACAAAGAGATTCAGTATTTTAAAAATGCATATGAGGTAGCTCCAGCTTTTCGTAAAGGAACAATCGTAAGTTGGCATCAGGATGGAATTTAGTTTGCCCGGATGGGAATGACAAAAGAAGTTGTGGATTACAATACCAAAAAGCTTCAGGACAGTGAACGCTGTTTCCCTACTTTTAGGGGGCCGGAGCACGACTGGGTTTCTGACCACAACTGGGGAGGGAGTGGAATGATTGGCTTGCAGGAAATGCTTATGCAAACTGTCGGTGATAAAATCGTTCTTTTTACGGCATGGTCAAAAGAATGGGATGTGAAATTCAAGTTACATGCTCCTGGCAATACGATTGTAGAATGCTCTTTGATTAACGGGAGAATTGAAAAGTTGAACATAAGCCCCGCAACCCGCAGAAAAGATTTAATAACTGATTTATTGAAAAATTAAATTAACTTCTTTCGTATAATGCAAACGAAGCCTGCGAGTCTCCACATTTAGATGCACATTTATTGTTCAAATAGTGAAGTACAACCTATCGTAATTTATAGGAAATATGTCTCAAATATCCAATAAGATCTTTCCAGTTTACCAACTATGAAGTTGATAACTCATCTGGTTCAATGGTATTTGCTATGGTTAAATAGCGAGCTGGTATCCTAACGGATGAGTAAATCCTTGCGCTAAATAATACAATTACTATGAATAGATTAAAAAGAAACAGGAGCACGAAGACAAATCATACTCCTGCATATCCAGATTGACTAAGTAGTCCCACCGGGAATCGAACCCAGATCTACGGTTTAGGAAACCGCTATTCTATCCGTTGAACTATGAGACCATTTTCCTTTTTAAAGGACTGCAAAAATAGAAAATACAATCAGTTATTCAAAATACATTTGATAATAAGCACCGCGAAGCACTTTTTAGTGTTTTTTGTTTTGTATATGTGATTTTAACCCGCAGTTATCTGGTTATCTCACAAATGCAAACTGCTAAATTTCTGATTAATTTTCCTCGTTTTTTAACCGGGAGCCAGCACCGAAAACGGGTAAAAAGGAAGGTTTCGCAGAATCCAGAAGGCAATTACAAATCCAAAAATTATCCAGGGTGTACTTTTAAAATAGAAAATATTGGGAAGTTTCCAGCCAAAGAATTGTTTTAAAATGGGGTGCAGATAGTGGTAAATAATTAACAGGAATGCCGGAATAAACAGGAAATTGTAGCTCACAACACCGGCAATATCGAAATGAAGCAAACTGTGAATGGCACGCTGTGAACCACATCCCGGGCAATAATATCCGGTAATTGAATTAAAAATACAACGTGGAAAAATATTGTGTTTAGCAGGGTCCAAAATAAAAAAAAGGACTGCCAACCCAACAAATGCGATAAGCAGTCCAATGTTTAATATTTTCTTCATTCGCTAAAGATTCATACCCCCAAAAATTCCGGCAAGTACTCCCAGCACGGCTAAAATGACAGTTGCGATTGCAATTATAAATCCACTTCCAAATGCAATCCATGCCCAAAGTTTTGCATTTTTACTTGCTTCGAGTGCGCCTTGAATGTCGCCTGAATTCCACTTTGAGTTTACCTGCGCCGCAAAAACTATGGAAACTATTCCAAGTATCTGACAACAGAAAATTGTTGTAAGTATTGCAAAGACCAAATAGTTGGGTGGGGGAGTTTGCGCTTGTTGAAATTGTTGTTGTTCGTTCATAACTTAAAGTTTAAAGTTTCATTTGTTTTCAACAAATCTAACTGATGATTTTCACAAATGAAACAGAAAAGACCATTTGTCCGGGGAAAAAGTAAAATTTTAAAATTCTTCGTAAATCCTTCCCTAAAGCATAGATTACATGGTTCATGATAAACAGAAAACTTATTTCCATGAAGTTACAGTAAAAAACTTTTGGCAATATTCAGCGTAAAATTTTTTTATTGACTCTTTTGTGTTTGAAAGCAACGCGGTAATTAGCCCTTTTCATAAACATCTCTTTTTAACAAGTCATTAACATTTTAAAATTAAACCTATAAAAGATATATAAGTCTTAATATGTGAAAACAATTAATTTATTCTAAAAACAAAAAGATTACAGAAATGCGGAATTTACTATTATCAATATCGGTATTACTTAATTTGGAAACGTTTGGGAGTGTAACAGAAGAGTACGATACTTTTTCTGATGACGATAAGCCCGGCACAATCAAGGGAGAAATTATAGAAGAATCAACAGGTAATGCAATGGAGTATGCCAATGTTGCTGTTTATAATGTAACCGATTCATCACTTGTAACTGGTGGAATTACCAATGAAAAGGGAGAGTTCGAAATAAAAGGTATGCAAATGGGTGAGTATTACCTCGAAGCTCAGTTTATTGGTTTTGAAAAATCGAAAGTTGAAGATATAATTCTTGACAAGGAAAACCCCTCTTTTAATTCAGGCAAAATCAAACTTAGCCCTTCGGCAGTTGCGCTGGAGAGTGTTAACGTGGTGGCAGATAAAGCTGCGGTTGAATATAAACTGGATAAAAAAGTGGTTAATGTAAGCCAGGTTTACAGTGCTGCCGGAGGTTCAGCTGCCAATGTTCTGGAAAATACACCTTCGGTTCAGGTTGACATTGAAGGGAATGTAACATTACGCGGTTCAGGTAGTTTTACTGTTTTAATCGATGGCCGGCCAAGTGTGCTCACCGGGAGTGATGCACTTCGCCAAATTCCGGCTTCGGCTTTGGAGAACATCGAAATTATAACAAATCCATCAGCAAAATATGAACCCGACGGAAGCGCCGGAATTATTAACCTCATTACAAAAAAGAATTCAATGAACGGGCTTAGCGGAATAATCAACGGAACCATTGGAACAGGTGATAAATACCGCGGTGATTTTTTACTGAACTATCGCACAGAAAAGTTTAACTATTTTCTGGGTGCCGACTGGCGCGATGAAACAAATTACGGAAGCATGAATTCATCACGGGAAACTTATTTAGGCGATACAACCAAATTTCTTACTATCGATGGCGACAGGGATTTTATTCGTGGCGGTCAGAATTTCAAAGGTGGATTCGATTTCTACCTGTCTGACAAAACAACTTTTACGCTTTCGGGAGAAGTAGGAAAATCAAAAAACAACCGCTCGGGGAAAGAGCTTATTAAAGAATACACAATTCCACAATCCACCGATATTTATTCAGTTAACGATGAAATATCATTCAGGGAAAACGATTTTTACAGCGGAACCCTAAACCTTCAGCATAAATTTAAAGCCGAAGGTCATAAAATTGATGCGAATATTTTTTATTCAGGCGAAACCGGGATCGACGGCGATAATGAAAATGAAATGCTGACCGATGAAAACTATAATCCAACGGGGACTTATCTTGCTCAGGTAAAAACTTCTGAAGAGGAAGATGAAAAGGATCTCAGAATTAAAGTCGATTATGCATTGCCAATCAGCGATGTAAGTAAACTGGAGGCAGGATTTCAAAGCAGAGTGGAAAGAGAAAAGGAAAGCACTTCGTTTGAGGAATACGATCCGGTTAGCGGAACCTGGATTACAAGCGATTACTTTTCAAGCGCAATCGATTTTAAAAACGATATCCATGCTATTTATGCAACTTATTCTAATAAACTTGGTGGTTTGGAATTTATGGGCGGACTTCGCGGAGAACTGACTGACCGCGAGATTAAGTCGTCGGCAAATGATTCAGTAGCCTCATTAAAATTGTACGACTTGTTTCCAACTTTACATTTATCGTATGATATTGGCGAAAAAAATGAAATTATGGCAAGTTACAGCAGGCGCATTAATCGTCCTGGAGGCTGGGACCTTAATGTTGTGCCAACCTATTTCAACCGTTACACAATCCGCGAAGGAAATCCGGAGCTTGAACCCGAATACACCGATTCTTATGATTTGGGATATATGTTAAAATTCGGGCGCTCTTATTTGTCACTCGAAGCTTTTAGCCGGATTACAAAGAATAAAATCGAACGTATCGAATCATTGGGCGACGATGGAATTCTTTATTTAAGAACGGAAAACTTAGGGAAAGACTATTCAACCGGTTTGGAATTGATGGGAAATGTTGAGTTTACAAAATGGCTTACCGTAAATGCCAGTATTTCAGGATTTAATTACAGAATTAAAGGTGAAGTTAAAGGTGAATCATACGACAGGGAAAGTACAAACTGGAGCGGAAGAATGAACACAACAATTAAGTTCACTGATAATTCGAGAATGCAAATACAGGGATTTTATCGTGGTCCGTCGGTTTCGGCACAGGGTGATTCAAAAGCTTCATTTTATACAACCATGGCATTAAAACAGGATTTACTAAAGAAAAAACTGACTGCAACGCTTACCGTGCAGGATCCGTTTGGAACCGCCAAATTTGAGCGCGAATCGGTTACCAGTGAATTTAAAAACTGGTTTGAATGGAAACGTGAACCTCGGGTTGTAATGCTCACTTTGAGTTACAAAATCAACAATTTTAAATCCAGCGAACGCGGCGGTGAACAAGGCGGCGGTGGCGGAAATATGGATATGGGAGGAGAAATGTAAAAAAAATAATATACCATGAAAACAATTAAAATGCTGCTCTTTTGGGTGGCATTTTTTGTTTTGAGAAGGATGCCATCCGTATGAGTTGCATGAAAAACGGATGGCATCCTTATTACACCCAATTTCACATATTTATTTCCCTTTTTACATTCTTTAACTGAAAAAACAGTTAATTAACTGAAAAAACAGTTGCAAAACTGAAAAAACAGTTGTATGTTTGTTGTCAGGGAAATTTTTAGTCCTGATACTTGATTCTTTAAATCTTGATACTATCTATTAAAATGAAAAAACTAACGCGCAAAGAAGAAGAGGTAATGAAAATCCTCTGGAAGCTTGAAAAAGCATTTGTAAAAGATATTGTTGAAGAATACGACGACCCAAAACCGCATTACAACACGGTTTCGTCGCTGGTGCGCTTGCTGCAGGACAAAGGAATTATCGGGTTTACGCAGTATGGAAATACCTACGAATATTATCCGCTGATGACAAAGGAAGAGTACCGCGGCACATTTATGAAACAGGTGGTTAGCGATTATTTCGACAACTCGTACAAAAGCGCGGTTGCCTTTTTTGTAAAGGAAAAAGGTTTGTCGCCCGCCGAGTTGGAAGAGCTGATTAAACTCATCAAAGAGCAGGAATAATGGAAACTTACCTCATTTATATTGGGAAAGCTGCGATTGCTGCCGGCGCTTTTTACATCGCGTTTCTGCTGCTTTTTCAAAACCAGAAACATTTTACGTTTAACCGCATTTACTTGCCGGTTTCGCTGGCGCTGAGTTTTGTAATTCCGCTGATTACTTTTACCACGGTAAAATATATCGAACCTGTAAATTTCGATACAAACAGTTTTGCATATCTGGCGCCTGCTACCGGAGAAATTGTACAACCCGCATTTGTTTTTGAGTGGTATCATTATTTGTTTGGATTGTACCTGCTCGGAACTGCCGGATTCCTGTTTCATCTTTTACTGGGTCATTTCAAAGCCATCAAAATCATTCAAAAAAGCCGTATTCAGAAAATCTTTGGGAGTACTTTAAACATTACAAAAAAAGAAGTGCACCCATTTTCTTTTTTCAGCAAAATTGTGGTTTCTGAAAAAACACTTTTCCATCCCGATTTGGAAATAATTGTCAGTCACGAGAATATTCATGTTCGCGAAAAACACACACTCGACATTCTTTTTACCGAAATCATGTTCCTGTTTCAGTGGTTTAACCCGTTTGCCTGGCTGCTGAAAGACGCCGTGAAAAACAACCTCGAATACCTTACCGACCACGAAATTGCCAAACATTACAATCCGAAAACCTACCAGTTAGCCATGGTTACACTAGCCGACAAACAGGGGATTGCACCATTTTTAACCGCTTTAAACGGAAGTCAACTTAAAAACCGTATAGTCATGATGAAAAAGAAAACAGAAAACAAGTATGCTCTTGTAAAACAACTGACCGTACTACCAATTTTGGCAATCCTAGTAATGGGTTTGTCAAATAAGGAAGTGAAAACTGAAGTACTAAAAAGTAATTCAGTAATTAACAAAGAAAATACATTTCAAAAACCTGAAATGAATTATTTGCATCAATCAGATACTACTTCAAAAAAGGATGAAGTAAAAGTGATTGGCTATGGCAATTCAGAAAAAAAGGAATCGAAAGGTTCAGCTTATACCATTTCAGGTGGATTGAATGGAACGATGCAAAAAGGCAGCGAAAATGTTACAATTACTCCTTCATCACAAAACGGGTTGACCATCAAAGCCACAGGCGACCAAACCGGGCAACCGCTTTTTGTAGTGGATGGTGTTGTAACCAAAAATATTAACCAGGTTCAACCGGAAAATATTGAAAGAATAGATGTATTGAAGGACAAGTCGGCAACTTCAATTTATGGAGATAAAGGGAAAAATGGGGTGATTCTTATTAAAACAAAAACAAATTACATTTCTGAACCAGTTGAATTAATTACTACAGCCAAAACAAAAAATATTCAGGGTGATCCAATCTTTTATAAGGTAGACACTTTTCCCGAGTTTCCCGGTGGAGAAATGGCTCTTCGTAATTTTTTAGCCAGCGAAATAAAATATCCGGAAATTGCACGTGAAAACGGAATTCAGGGAAAAGTTTATGTTACCTTCATTATTACAAAAAAAGGAAAAGTTACAGAACCAAAAATTTCAAGAGGTGTTGATCCAGCACTTGATAAGGAGGCTTTGCGGGTGATTAGTAGGTTGCCCGATTGGAAGCCCGGCAAACAGAGAGGGGAAGCTGTAAATGTTTCTTATACTGTGCCGGTATATTTTGAACTAAAGGAACCCACCACAGACAAAAATGCAATCTTCGATTTAAGAAAAAAAATAGCACAATCAATAAAATACCCTGTTGTAGCACAAGAGAACAACCAGCATGGAGTTGTTGAAATCTGGGCTTTTGTTGCAAAAGACGGAACAATCAGTAACATTTCAGATAAAAGACTGGAAGGGAAAATTATAAATATCGAAGAGGTTGTGGTTACTGCTCTGAAAAGTGAAAAAGCTGTGACTTCAGAAAAAAGCA
>DAOPKR010000110.1:0-8066 GCA_035391305.1 Draconibacterium sp. | reverse complement strand
GAGGTTGTGGTTACTGCTCTGAAAAGTGAAAAAGCTGTGACTTCAGAAAAAAGCAATGATCTGGCTTTACTGGTAAAAGAATCAAAAAGAGTAATCGAACAGCTTTCTCCCCTGAAAATTCCTGAACTGGCAGGCGAAACGGTAAGTTTCAGGATAAAGTTTGTGTTGGAATAATTTGTGTGTATAAAATTGTTTAGCATAAAAAAAGGAGCCTCGCAGCTCCTTTTTCAATTATTCCTGTACCTATTCTCAAAATTAAACCAATTTTGCATCTAACTCAATATTTGCTGTGCCACCGGCATAAAGCCTTGAAATCGGGCACTTTACTTTGGCTGTTTCTGCCAGTTCCTTAAATTTCTCCTGCGAAAGGCCAGCACATTTTACAACAGTTTCCAACTTAATATTTGTGATTGCCGGACCGCCGTCCAAATCGCCTAACGTTACTGTTGCTGTGGTTTCAATGCTTTCAGGGTTTAAACCTTCGCCGCTGATTAACGCCGATAAAAACATGGAGTAACAACCAGATTGCGCTGCTCCAACCAATTCTTCAGGATTTGTTCCTTTTGCATTTTCAAAACGGGTTGCAAACGTAAATGGTCCTTCATATCCTGTAAATCCCATTGTTCCTTTTCCCTCTTTCAGGGTTCCGTTCCACACGGATTTTGCTTTACTTACTGCCATAATTTTCTTTGCTTTTAAAATGTTTATAAAGTAGCTTCTCCCGGAACCCAATCGCACGGAACAAGCCCACCATTCTGAAACGCATCAAGCAGTCGTAATGTTTCCGCAACATTTCTGCCAACATTTAATCCGTTAACCGAAACGTGCTGAATAACACCTTCAGGGTCAATGATATAAGTTGCGCGATATGCAATTTTATTCTCTTTTTCAAGGATGCCTAATTTCTTTGAAAGTGATTTTGAAGTGTCGGCAATCATGGGAAATCTCAGGTTTTTCAAGTTCGGGTCTGAATTGCGCCAAGCCAAATGCACAAATTCAGAATCGATGGAAGCGCCAAACAAATTGGTGTCGCGGCTTACAAATTCATCATAATAGTTATTAAACGAAGTGATTTCTGTGGGGCACACGAATGTAAAATCCAACGGCCACCAGAAAAAAACACTCCACTTGCCATTTACTACATCTTTCAAAGTAATTGTATCAAATTCTTTACCTGGTTCAAGCGATACAACAGCTTTCTTTTTGAATTCAGGAAATTTCTTACCAACTGTTAACATAAATTTTATTCTTGTTTTTGATTTTTATTTATTGAAGGAATTATTCTTCGCCGGCAAATATAAATACCGTTCAAATGTCAATCAAATTGATTTTTTTTAACGCTATTCGACAAAAGCTATTTCCTGATAAGTAACCGGCTGAACCAGAGCTTTGTCCGGTTGTAAATAGATTTCATAATCTAAATTTTAAAATTGTAATTGAAATAAGTGTAAAAATTAAACAGACTTGTATTGTTTGACTGTACTCTTAATATCACTATATTTAGCTGTTTTTTTGAATAAATAGCAATATTGATAGATACCTATCCAATTAAAACAATTAATTATTATGGAACAAAATTCAAACAAAATTTCAGTATCCAGAAGATCGTTTCTGGGTACAACAGCAATTGCAGCTGCCGGAATTACAATTATTCCGAGTCATGCCGTAGCTGGTTTGGGGCACAAGGCTCCGAGTGACAAACTTAACATTGTAGGTGTAGGTGTTGGTGGAATGGGTTTCGCAAACCTTAAAAACCTTGAAGCAGAAAACATCATTGGATTATGCGATGTTGACTGGAAGTACACAGGAGGTAACGGTGTTTTCGACCGTTTCCCGAAAGCCAAAAAGTACAAAGACTGGCGAAAAATGTACGATGAAATGGGTAAAGATTTCGATGCTGTTGTTGTAGCAACTGCCGACCACACCCATGCAATTGTTGCAGCAACCGCAATCACGATGGGAAAACATGTTTACGTACAAAAACCATTAACTCATACGGTTTACGAGTCACGTTTACTCACCAAACTCGCTGAAAAATACAAAGTTGCCACACAAATGGGTAACCAGGGTTCGTCAGGCGAAGGTGTTAATTTAACAACAGAATGGCTTGCCAACGGTGAGATTGGTGAAGTAACAAAAGTTGAAGCATTTACCGACCGTCCGATCTGGCCACAAGGTTTAAATACACCTGACCGTGGTGATTGGGTTCCTGAAACATTGGATTGGGATTTATTTACCGGACCTGCAAAAATGCGTCCTTACAATAAAGTATATCATCCTTGGAACTGGCGCGGTTGGTGGGACTATGGTACAGGTGCACTTGGCGATATGGCTTGCCATATTCTTCACCCTGTTTTTGTTGGTCTTGAATTAGGTTATCCAATTCATGCCCAGGGAAATTCAAGTTTGTTGTTACAGGATTGTGCTCCTGTTTCTCAATCAGTTAAACTTACATTCCCGGAACGTACACCAAAACGTGCCTGGAAGGGAATGAAGAAAAACACTCCATTAAAACAAGTTGATGTTTATTGGTATGATGGCGGTATTAAACCAATGCTTCCTGAAATATGGCCCGATGGAAAAAATCCAAATGACAGTGGTGGCGGTGTACTTTTCCACGGTACAAAAGACACATTAGCCTGTGGTTGTTATGGTGTAAATCCATGGTTGCTTTCGGGTCGTGTGCCTGATGCACCAAAATTCCGCCGCAGGGTCGAAACCAGCCACGAAATGGATTGGGTGCGTGCTTGTAAAGAAAGTCCTGAAAACCGCGTGAAAACTGCTTCTGATTTCAGTGAAGCCGGTCCTTTCAACGAAATGGTTGTAATGGGCGTTTTAGGTGTTCGTTTACAGTCGTTGAATAAAGTGCTTGATTGGGATGGACCAAACATGAAATTCACAAATTTAACTGACAGTGAAGAAATTAGAACTGTTATTAAAGATGGTTTCGAAATTCACGATGGTCACCCAACGTTCAAAAAAGACTGGACAGAACCAGTACCAGCTAAAGAATTTGCTGCTGAATTAATTAAACACACATATCGCGCTCCCTGGAGTTTACCTGATATGCCGGCTTAATTAATGCAATCATATTTAAAGAATAGAGGCTGTCTGAAAGGACAGTCTCTTTTTTTATATCCTGAATTTGAATTAAAATTTTTCTTTTTGAATTTTAAATATGAGGGGAGTTTTTGAAACGTAAAACTATTGCGTTAGCTGATGAAAAACCGATTCAAGATTTTGTTGTTTTTCATTCAGCGTCAGAATAATAAGCTGGTTTTTAACAGCAAAATTAAAAATAGCGGGACGGATATCTTTTTCTCCGGTTGATTCAATCTCCCAAAAATTTCCATTTTCAATAACATTTTTTACTCCTTCAACCTCCAATAATTTTTCAGGTTTTACGGGTGCCGAAAATTCAGCTATAACAATTTGGTTTCGATTTGTTTTGCCACTTTTTATTTCGCTGATTCCACCGTCAGCAACAATTTGCCCTTTGTTGATAATTATTACACGGCTGCAAACAGCTTCAACTTCCTGCATAATGTGCGATGAAAGCAGAACCGTTTTTTCACGGCTTATTTCTCTTATCAGTTGTCTGATTTCTTCCAGCTGGTTGGGGTCGAGTCCGGTAGTGGGTTCATCTAAAATTAAAACCGAAGGGTCGTGGATTAGCGCTTGTGCCAGTCCAACCCGCTGCCGGTAACCTTTTGACAGTGAACGTATTTTTTTATGCTGTTCATCTCCCAGCCCGGTTAAATCAATCATTTCGGCAATTCGTTTTTTAACGTTTTCAAGTTTATAAAAACCGGCTGTTATTTCTAACGATTCTTTCAGAAATAAATCAGTATAAAGTGGATTGTGTTCGGGCAGATAACCAATATTCTTTCTGATTTCGAGGTTTTTCGACTTAATTTTTTGGCCGTTTACAAACACTTCTCCTGAGTCAGGTGGCAAAAATCCGGTAATAATTTTCATCATTGTTGACTTGCCTGCGCCGTTTGGTCCCAAAAAGCCGACCAATTCACCTTTTTTTATCGAAAAACTGACCTCATTTAATGCCTTTTGTTTTCCAAATAATTTTGTTATCTGTCTAGTTTCTACGCTCATACATTTAAATTCAAAAACAAAAATAGTCCTTTCTTTTTATTTTGAAAGCATTAGACTAAATTTGCATTTTTTAGTAAAAACCTTTAACAATATGAATAGATTTCTGTTAAAGAACTAATGACTGAATAACTTGTAAGCTACAGAATTAAACAATTTTGAAATTCCAAAAAAGATGAAAGATCGTCATTTTAATTATATAGAAGATTTAACCCGTTACGAACGTCAAAATACCTGGGAGGTAAAAATAGGCACGGTGCCCGTTGGTGGCGATAATCCGATAAGGATTCAAACCATGACGGACACTGATTCTTTGGATACTGATGCCACGGTAGAGCAAATTATCAGGGCTATAAAAGCAGGTGCCGATTATGTCAGGGTAACGGTAAAAGGTACGCCTGAAGCTGAAAATCTTAAAAACATAAAACGCGATTTGGTTGCCCGTGGTTATAATACGCCGCTGATTGGCGATATTCATTTTAACCCGAGACTGGCTGAAATTGCAGCGCAAACTATTTCTAAGGTGCGCATCAATCCGGGTAATTTTTATGATAAACGGGCGCAGTTTAAAAGTAAGGTGTATTCTGATGACGAATATAAACAGGAACTGGTTAAAATTGAAGAACAGTTTATTCCATTCCTGAAAGTACTGAAAGAAACAAATACGGCTTTACGGATTGGAGCAAATCACGGTTCTCTGTCCGACAGGGTAATGAGTCGTTTTGGTGACACCCCAACTGGTATTGCCGAGTCGGTTCTTGAATTTCTTCGCATTTGTAAAAAAGTTGATTTTAATAATGTTGTGGTTTCAATAAAATCAAGCAACACACGTGTAATGGTTTACACAGTAAGGCTTTTGAATTTTAAAATGCGGCTCGAAGGGATGAAATACCCCATCCATCTGGGAGTTACAGAAGCTGGTGAAGGTGAAGACGGAAGAATAAAATCAGCAGTTGGAATAGGCGCTTTACTTGCCGATGGAATTGGCGATACTGTAAGAGTTTCATTAACAGAAGATCCGATAAGAGAAATTCCGGTTGCGTTAAAACTGGTTAATCATTTTAAAAGCTACCAAAACCATCAGCCGATTACGGCCCCAATGATTGCCCAGGCCAACCCATTTGAATATGAACGCCGCTCAACCCGGCCGGTTTTGAACATGGGAGACAAACAACTACCGGTAGTAATTGCCGATTTGGGCGAACGCAGTTTAAGCGAAATGATACCAATCCGGGGTAAATTAATCCCCGACTACTTTTTATCGGGAAATAAAATTTTAGATATAAAAGGCGAGGAATACCCAATTATTTCGCTTGAAGAATATCTTTTTGAAAGCACCCGCTGGGGGAGGATGAAATTTATCCGCACCGATAAAATGGAGTTCGACCGTTTTATGGACAAGCATCCTGAAATTATTACCAAGTTGAAACAAACCCGCAAAACAGTATTGATTCTTGAAAGTATAAACAAAAACCCGTTTGCTGAGTTAAGGGCATTCTTCATGTCGCTTGAAACACATATCTGGAAAGTTCCGGTAATTCTTTACCGAAGATATAATGAAAGCGAAATTGAAGATTTGCAAATAAAAGCTTCTGCCGATCTGGGCGGTTTGTTCCTCGATGGTTATGGCGATGGGATTTGCATATCCAACGATAAAGAAAATATCACTTTTACCGAACTGAAAGATCTGAGTTTTGGAATTTTACAGGCAAGCCGGATGAGGGTTTCAAAAACCGAATTTGTATCATGCCCCGGATGCGGACGTACCTTGTTTGATTTACAGGAAACAACACAAAAAATCAAAAAGCATTTCAAGCATCTCGACCATCTTAAAATTGCAGTAATGGGTTGCGTTGTAAATGGCCCCGGCGAAATGGGCGATGCCGATTATGGTTTTGTGGGCACAGCCGTTAACAAAGTAAATCTGTACAAAGGTTTGCAACCTGTAAAACGCCACATTTCTTACGAAGATGCAGTTGAAGAACTTGAACAGATAATTCGCGAAAACGGCGACTGGAAAGATCCTGTTGATTGATTCCGGGTTAAATTCATAATCGATTTTACATTTTATCCAGGTATTTCCTATAAGTATATGGAATAGTCGATTCTATCCATTTTATTTGAAATTATGCTGAAAATCGTTCTTTCAACTTTTTGAATTTCCAAATTCAGTATGAATGATTATGTTTGTTTGATTATAAATTTTTTTTACCTGATAAATTGCAAAAACCTATGGCAAGAACCTATTGGAAACCCGGAACAATTATTTATCCGCTTCCGGCAGTTATGGTAAGTTGTGGCGAAAACGAAGAAGAGTACAACATATTAACCATTGCCTGGACCGGAACAATAAACAGCGATCCGCCAATGTGTTACATTTCAGTTCGCCCAGGCCGGCATTCATACGAAATAATTAAACGAACAGGTGAATATGTTATTAACCTCACTACCGAAAAACTGGCACAAGCGACTGACTGGTGTGGTTGCAACTCGGGAAGAAAATACAACAAATGGAAAATGATGAACCTTACACCCGCACCTGCTAAAATTGTAAAAGCGCCTATCATCCTCGAATCGCCGGTTAATATTGAATGCAAGGTTAAAAATATTGTTGAACTGGGATCGCACCACATGTTTGTTTCCGAAGTAGTTAGTGTTTCTGTTGACGATGAATTTCTGAATGAACAACAGGCATTTAGTTTTGCAAAAGCAAATCCGCTGGTTTACAGTCACGGCCATTATTTTGGATTGGGCAAAAAAATAGGAAAATTCGGCTGGTCGGTCGAAAGGAAAAAAACAATCAAAAAGAAATAATCAATAATCCAATTTTAAGTGGAACAATCCTCTGCTAAATTTGTAGTTAAGGTTACGATTTGATTACACATTTAGTATGATTTATCAAATCAGATCAAAATGAAAAAAAAGTTTTTTGCAGTTGTAATTTTAATAATGAATTTAGGAATGGTAGTAGCACAAAATAACCCGCTTTTAGGCGAGTTCAAAACTCCTCATCAAACAGCGCCGTTTAATGAAATAAAAAACGAACACTTTATCCCTGCTTTTCAGGAAAGCATAAAACAGGGCGAGGATGAAATTGAGGCAATTATTAACAACCCGGCAAGCCCGACTTTTGAAAACACGGTTGTGGCACTCGAAAACACCGGACGTTTGCTAAGCCGCACTGCCGGCGTGTTTTTTAATCTGATGGGTTCGGAAACAAACGACGAATTGCAGAAAATTGCACAGGAAGTTTCTCCAATGCTCACAAAGTTTCAAAACGATATTTCTTTGAACCCTGATCTTTTCGCAAAAATTAAGGTCGTATATGCACAAAAAGACAAACTGAATCTGAATGCTGAACAGCAAACCCTGCTTGAAAATTCTTATTCAAATTTTATAAGACAGGGAGCCAATCTAAATGACGAACAGAAAGATAAATTCCGTGAAATCAGTACCGGGCTTTCAAAATTATCATTGACTTTTAATGAAAATGTGCTGAAGGAAACCAACAGTTACGAAATGCTCATCACAGATAAAAACAAACTGGCCGGTTTGCCCGAAGGCGCGCTGGAAGCAGCAGCAGGTCTGGCAAAATCAAAAAATAAGGAAGGCTGGCTTTTTACACTGAATATGCCAAGTTATCTGCCCTTTATGAAATACGCCGACAACCGTGAATTGCGGAAGGAATTGAACATCGCTTACAACTCGAAAGCTTTTAAAGGAAATGAATTCGATAACCAGGAAAATGTGCGGAAACTGGCTGCTCTGCGTTTGGAAATGGCGCAATTGCTGGGGTACGAGAATTATGCCGATTACGCTCTGGAACGTCGCATGGCAATGAATCAGGAAGGTGTGTATAAGCTCCTGAATGATTTATACGAAGCCTCGTTCAATAAAGCAAATCAGGAGAAAGCCGAAGTTCAGGCATTCGCGCAAAAAAGTGGTTTTGAAGGTGAAAT
>DAOPKR010000109.1:12941-15913 GCA_035391305.1 Draconibacterium sp. | reverse complement strand
TCATTTTCTGAAATCAATCACACAAAATATAGTTGTCTTTTTGTGGATTAATTATCAAAACAGGCAGTTTACCTGCTTTTTTTATAATTTTCCTTTCTGGCAAACCGATCAGCCAATCAAGCGGGGTAACAGCCGAACTTCCCAAAATTATCAGTAAATCACTTTCAGAAGAAAGGGCCAGGTCTAAAGCTTCAAATGAGTTTTGCAAACTCGATTTTGTTCCCCTGAAAATTTTGTGTTCGATTTTAAATTTTTGAAATAATTTTCGGCCTAACGCCACATTCATGGCAACTTGTCTTTGAGCATCTTTTCCTTTGTCTGAACCTGCAACCACAACAATCGCAGAAGAGTTAAACCTGCCGAAATAGGAACCCCAAAGCACGCTGTCACTGTTTTCCCTACGCAAATCAACAGGCAAAATTACTTTTTTGAATTGCGAAGGTTGATTTTCTTTTTCATTTACAAAAAGAAACGGGACGGGACTTTCTGAAACCGAAGTTGCATATTTTTTGAATTCACCGGCTCCGGAAATTAATAAAATAGCTTCAAAATCGTCAGCAAGTTTATCGGGCAAATTGTTTAATCTCTCTGATATTAAAAGGGTTGAGATTTTAAAATTTGGTATTTCGTTCTTAATTGGTTTTAAATAATCCGAAAGTTTTTCTTTCAGCACAGTTTTTTCAAACTTTTCTTTTTTTGAATAATTGTAGCATAAACAAAGTTCTTTATTAAATATATTGGCAAGCCGGATCCCATTTAAAATCAGGTTTTTGTCAGTTTCTGCAAACGACACAAGAACAACTATTTTTTGTTGTTTGACTTCTTCCATTCAAACTTTTATTTTTATCGACAAAACTACGTTTAATTGAACTTTGTCATTATTGGTTGGTGCAAAAATGGTTAATTTTAACGGTTCAAAAAATCAAATGAATGATAAATGAAAAATTGCTGCACCCAAAAAGTATTGCAATTATTGGCGCCTCGAATAACATTTCAAAACCGGGCGGTAAAATTGTTAAGAATTTAATTGATAATCAGTTTAAAGGGAATTTGTATGCCGTAAATCCCAATGAATCTGTAATTCAGGGAATACCGTCATTTTCATCTGTTGAAGAATTGCCTGAAGTTGATTTGGCAGTTTTGGCAATTCCACCTCAATTTTGTTTACCTGCCATTAAAATTCTTACTGAACAAAATGATACAAAAGCTTTTATCATTATTTCGGCTGGTTTTGGCGAACTTAACGAAACAGGAAAACAACTGGAAAAAGAAATTGCAGCGTTGGTTAACAAACACGATGCCTGTTTAATTGGCCCAAATTGTATTGGAGTAATGACGCCCGAACATGCAAGTGTTTTTACTACACCCATTCCAAAACTTACACCCGGCGGGTGCGATTTTATTTCAGGATCGGGAGCGACTGCGGTTTTTATTATCGAATCAGGAATTCCGAAAGGATTACGATTCGCCAATGTTTTTTCTGTTGGAAACAGCGCACAAACCGGAGTTGAAGATGTTTTGGCTTATCTCGACGAAAACTACAACGAGGGAGTTAGTTCAAAAGTAAAATTATTATATATCGAAAATATTGAAAACCCCGATAAATTGCTTTTTCATGCCGCTTCGCTCATTCGAAAAGGATGTAAAATAGCAGCAATTAAAGCAGGTAGTTCAAATGCCGGAAGCCGGGCAGCATCATCGCACACCGGTGCGCTCACCAGCTCAGATGCCGCGGTGGATGCACTTTTTCGCAAAGCGGGTATTGTCAGATGTTATGGACGGGAGGAGCTGACAACTGTTGCCTGCGTTTTTATGTGTAAAGAACTTTTAGGTCGGAAACTTGCAATTATTACACATGCCGGCGGTCCGGGTGTTATGCTCACCGATGCTTTGGAAGCCGGTGGATTAAAAATTCCCCAAATCGAAAATTCATTGGCAAAACAGGCTTTAAAGAATAAGTTGTTTGCGGGTTCGTCAGTCGAAAATCCAATCGATTTTTTGGCAACAGGAACAGCTCACCAATTGGGTGAAATTATTGATGCCTGCGAAAATGATTTTGATGTTGACGGAATGGCTGTAATTTTCGGTAGCCCGGGTTTATTCCCAATAGGCGATGTTTATGAGCTTTTAAATAACAAAATGAAAACCTGCCAAAAACCAATTTACCCGATTTTGCCATCGCTGATAAATGTTAAGGATGATGTTGCAGTTTTTCTGGCCCGGGGAAATGTGAATTTTCCTGATGAAGTGTTGTTAGGGCGCGCACTTACAAAAGTAAAGAATACCCAGTTTCCATCAGAAAACAAAGTTGTTGTTAAGGGAATTGAATTAAAAGAAATCAGAAAGATTATTGACAATGCACAAAATGGATATCAATCACCTGAAATAATTCATCAGTTACTGGATGCTGCCGGAATTCCGAGAGTGAATGAAATAGTGGCAAAAACTGAAACAGAAGCGGTTTTAGCTTCAACAAAAATTGGTTTTCCTGTTGTTATGAAAGTTGTGGGGCCTTTGCACAAAACCGAAGTTGGCGGTGTTATTCTAAATATTCGAAACACGGAGCAGGTTCGAAAAGAGTTTCATCATTTATTTGGGATTGAAGGAGCACATGGTGTTCTGATTGCGCAAATGGCAACAGGAATCGAATTGTTTCTTGGTGCCAAATATGAGGAGAAATTCGGGCACATTGTACTTTGTGGAATGGGTGGAATTTATGTTGAAGTCTTAAAGGATGTGGCTTCCGGGCTCGCACCTCTTTCGCACAACGAAGCAAAATCGATGATAAAAAGCCTGAAATCCTATAGAATTCTAAAAGGTTTCCGTAAACAAAACGGGGTTAACATTGAAAAATTTGCCGATATAATTGTAAGGCTTTCAACCTTGTTGCGTTTTGCAACCGAAATCAAAGAGTTGGATATTAATCCGTTGCTTGGAAATGAAAAAGAGATTCTGGCAGTTGATGCAAGGGT
>DAOPKR010000109.1:9092-12841 GCA_035391305.1 Draconibacterium sp. | reverse complement strand
CCTTCACTTCAAAAATTAATTAAATTTGTCGATCGTGTTCGTACACGGAAATTTTTAAACCACTATTTAATAACTTAATGAACTACAGGATGAGAAAAATTTCAGTTTTATTTATAGCCTTAATTTTACTTGGCGGAAATGTTTTTAGTCAGAATGACGGTTGGACAAACTTGTTTAACGGCAAAGATTTAACCGGTTGGAAACAGTTAAACGGCAAGGCAAAATATGAAGTGGTTGATGGTGTTATTGTTGGTACAACGGTTCTCAACACACCAAATTCATTTCTTTGCACCGAAAAAAATTATTCCGACTTTATTTTCGAAGTTGAATTGCTTGTTGAAGAGAACATGAATTCGGGTATCCAGTTCCGCAGTGAAAGCAAAGCCGATTACAACAATGGGCGGGTGCACGGTTACCAGTGCGAAGTTGATCCTTCAGCCCGTGCATGGAGCGGGGGTATTTACGATGAAGCGCGGCGCGGCTGGTTGTATCCGCTCGATTTAAACCCGGAAGCACAATCGGCCTTAAAAATGGGTGAATGGAATAAATACAGGATTGAATGTATTGGATCTTCAATAAAAACCTGGTTAAATGGCGTACCCTGCGCACATGTAATCGACGATATGACTCCCTCTGGTTTAATTGCCTTGCAGGTTCACGGAATTGGTGACAGAAAGCAATCGGAAGGTCACCAGATAAAATGGAGAAATATCCGAATCAAAACAGAAAACCTGAAACCATCGCCATCAGAAGGAATTTACGTTGTTAACCTGTTGCCTAATAATTTAAGTGATTCCGAAAAAGAACAGGGTTTCGAGTTACTTTTTAACGGTAAAAACCTTGATAACTGGAAAGTTGCAGAAACCGGCGAACCTGTAAAAAAGGGATGGGAAGTTGTCAACAACGAACTCACCTTAAATGCCAACAAGGAAGTAAAAGGTGACGGTGATATCATTACGAAAAAGGAATATGGCCCGTTTGAGCTGAAGTTCGATTTTAAACTCACCGAAGGCGCAAACAACGGAATAAAATACGGAATTGGAAACAACGGACCTCATATCGGCCTTGAATACCAAATCCTTGACGATGAAAAACACCCCGATGCAAAACAGGGAGTTGTAGGTAACCGGACGCTCGCTTCTCTTTACGATTTAATTCCTGCCAATAAGGAAGGTAGGTTTGTAAATAAAATTGGCGAATGGAACCAGGGCAGAATTGTAATTTATCCAGACAACACGGTTCAACATTGGTTAAACGGAAGAAAAGTTGTGGAATACAAGCGTGGTGACAACATTTATAAGGCACTGGTTGCAAGAAGCAAATATGCCGAATACAAAGATTTTGGAATGGCTTCACCAACACCAATTCTCCTTACCGATCATCATGATCAGGTATTTTACAGAAGTATTAAAATAAGGGAATTATAACCATGTCAAACAGGCGAAGTTTTCTAAAAGCAACAGGGCTGGGAATTGCGGCCGCAACAATTCCGGGTTTGACAAATGCATCTGTTTCACAACCAGTAAATTCAAAATCATCTTTTAGCTTTCAACTGGGTGTGGCATCATACACATTACGCGAATTTACGCAGGAGCAGGCGCTGGATATGACCCTGCGTTGCGGAGTTAACCGGATTACATTTAAAAGTATGCACCTGCCTTTGGATTCAGACAAGGCTGCCATTCAGAACGCAATGGCACTTTGCAAACAAAAAGGGGTAACTCTCTATGGAGGCGGTGTAATTTACATGAAAACAAAACAAGAAGTTGATCAGGCTTTTGAATATGCAAAAAATGCCGGAATGGAAATGATTATTGGTGTACCCAATCATGAACTTCTTGATTATGTTGAAGGAAAAGTAAAAGAATATGATATTAAGCTGGCAATTCATAATCACGGTCCGGGAGATTTGGTTTACCCAAGTGCCGAAAGTGCATATGTTCTGATAAAAAACCGTGATAAACGAATGGGATTGTGCATAGATATTGGCCATACAAAACGAATTGGTCGCGACCCGGAACAGGATTTAAAAGATTATTTCGACCGAGTTTTTGATATGCACATAAAAGACGTTACCAAAGCTGAAAAAGATGGTGCAACTTGTATAATCGGGCGTGGTGTAATCGATTTTCCTTCATTTTTGAAAGCAGTTGATAAACTCGGATACAAAGGAACCCTTGCACTTGAATATGAAGCCGAGGGAAAAGATCCGCTGCCCGGTATGATGGAATCTTTTGGTTATGTGAAAGGCATTTTGGCTACTATGTAGAATGTCCAGGAATATCAAAAGTTTTTTAATTGACTTATAAGATAAAGAACGAATAAAACTAATACTAAAAACATGAGTACGAACAGAAGAGATTTTTTACAGAAATTTACTGCCGGTGCCGCTGGCATCGCACTTGGTGGCTCTGCTATGGGAATGTCGGCAAAAAGTTATAGCCGCATTATCGGGGCAAACGAAAAACTAAATGTGGCGATAATTGGTCTTGGCCGCCGTTTGGGTGCGTATTATGAACCCATTTCGATGAAACAAAATAACGTTGAATTGCTTTATCTGTGCGACGTTAAAAAAAGTCAGCGCGAATCGGCAGCACAGAAATTTTCAAAATTTATTGATTATAAACCGAAGCTTGAAAACGATATCCGCAAGGTAATTGACGATCAAAATGTGGATTTGATTTTTAATGCCACACCCGATCATTGGCACACACCTGGTGCAATTTTGGCAATGAAAGGCGGTAAACATGTTTATCTTGAAAAACCGTGCAGCCACAATATGAACGAAAATGAACTTGTGGTTGCAGTTGCCAAAAAATATAACAAAGTGGTACAAATGGGCAATCAGCAACGCTCATCGGGTCACACGCAGGAAATTATAAAGGAAATTCATGATGGAATTATTGGTGTTCCATACCGGGCAGTTGCATTTTATCTCAATACCCGCGGAGAAGTGCCGTTGCAGAAAAAAGCTCCTGTACCTGAAGGGCTTGACTGGGAACTTTTTCAGGGCCCGGCACCACGCCGTGAATATACTTCGGAAACCTGGGATTATAACTGGCACTGGTATGGCTGGACATATGGCACTGCTGAAACCGGGAACAATGCAACGCATGAGCTTGATGTTGCACGTTGGGCGCTAAATGTTAATCTGCCTTTAAGAGTAGATGTTGAAGCAGGGAAACGTCATTTTTTTAGTGATGGCTGGGAAATGTATGACACCATGTATTCAACCATAAAATTTGCCGGCGACAAAGTTATCAATTGGGATGGCAGAAGCCGGTCGGGACAAAACACTTACGGTCTTGGTGACCGAGGAACTATAATCTATGGTAGTGAAGGAACTGTTTTTGTTGATCGCGGAAAATATATTTTATATGACCGTGGCGGGAAGATTTTAAAGGAAAGCAAAGGTGGATCGAACGAAGCAGGAACAGCGCTTGGCGGTGGTGGAGATATGACTACCGGCCATGTAATAAATTTCTTCGAAACAATTCGTGGAAAACAAAAACTGAACGCACCAATTGATGACGCTACAAACAGTCAGGCAATGGTTCATTATTCAAATATTGCCTACCGCATTGGAAAAGGCTTTGATATTGATGATAAAACCGGCCGTATGTTTGACCGCGAAGCAATGCAACTCTGGAGCCGTGATTATGCACCGGGTTGGGAACCAACTTTATAAATATTAAGGGAAACCGGACTTTCAACAGTCCGGTTTTTTTATTTCATAAAGAAACAATTCC
>DAOPKR010000109.1:7879-8992 GCA_035391305.1 Draconibacterium sp. | reverse complement strand
CATAATTTAACCTTCAGCCACTTTTGTATTGAGATTTTGAAAACCTTCTCCCAGAATTTCTTTTGCATCCATAACTGTAATAAATGCATCGGGATCAATTTTGCTGATATATTCTTCAAGAATTGTTACTTCACGACGGCTGACAACAGTATAAATCACCTGTTTTTCTTCGCCTGTAAACATTCCTTCACCTTTTAAATAGGTTCCTCCACGCTCAAGGTCGTAAAGCAATTTGTGTTTTATTTCGACATGTTTTTTTGAAATAATAAGCAAAGCTTTGTTATAATCAGCACCTTCAATAGTTATGTCGATAGCACGTCCTGTTATATAAATTACTACCCACGAATACAATGGGATCTGCCAGTCCTGAAAAGCAACAAGGGCAATCAGCACGATAGCTGAATCAACGTAAATCATCAACTTTCCCAAAGGTAATTTAGTGTATTTTGCAATTATCATTGCAATAATATCCGACCCGCCCGAAGTTGCCCGCGATTTAAAAATCAAACCCAGGCCAAACCCAACCAAAACTCCGCCAAAAACGCATGAAAGTAAAATGTCATCAACAAGCGGAATATCTCCTGATGGACGCAAATAGGTTATTCCATCAATAAAAAATGATGAGAGCACAAAGCCGACAATAGTTTTAACACCAAATTTTGGCCCCAGTATTTTTATCCCGGCAATTGTCAGGGGTATGTTTAATATCAGTCCAAAAAAACCAATGGGAATACCTTCCGGCCAAAACGAAAACATTCCGGCAGTGAGGTAATGCACAACAATTGCGATTCCGTAAACTCCTCCGGGTACTATGCGGTGCGGAGAAATAAAAAAATCAAAACCAACTGCCAGTATAAAAGATCCAATGATTATAAATGAGTAATCAATTAACCATTTTTTGCTGAATAATTTGTCTTTTGTGAGAAATGCCATGACATATATTTTATTTGGCAAAGCACACAAAAAACTCAAAAATAATTAGTGATAATTATCATGGAGTTGAGAAGGGACTTTGACTTTCCAGGTCAAAGATTGTTTTTCAAATGGAATTATGAATGGTGGACTTGAAAAGTCCGCCTCCCGTCAATCCAGTACAAACTTATATGTGATTGT
>DAOPKR010000109.1:0-7779 GCA_035391305.1 Draconibacterium sp. | reverse complement strand
TATTTTTCGTTGCTGTTCTTCTTTTGCTTTGCGCTCTGCTTCAGCTTTTGCTGCTTTCTCAGCCTCAGCCTTTCTTATTTTTTCGGCCTCTGCATTTTTAATGCGTTCAGCTTCCCTGGCTTGTTCACGTCGTTGTTCTTCCAGTAAATCTTTCTGCTTTTTTTCTTCGATACGCTTTTTGTTTTCAGCAGCGTCAATGGCAGCAGTTTTTTCGTAGTCCTGAGTTATTGCAACTTCTTTTGCAGCAGCGGGTTTTGGTTGTGGTTTTGGCGGATTTGTTACTGCCGGCGGAGGTGGCACTTCTTCCTGTTTCTCCTGTTCAACAGGTTGGGCAGGGGCGGCTTCGCTTTTCGCCGGACTGGGTTCAATGTCGCCTAATCCATTATTGCTGGTGCCAAAGTTTACAAGAATCCCTTCTTCACCCGGCAAGGGTAGTGGAGTAAAAAAACCAAGGAAAAGTAAAATCAGCAATACTATTATGTGAAAAATAGCAGTTCCGATTATACCTCTTTTATGTTCTTTTATATATTCCATTTGTTTCCTGTCCGCTCAATTTTTTTTTTGACAGAACTGTCATTTTAAGAAATTCACAATTTGCAGATTGCGTAAATCTATTTTTCCGGGGCAGTTGCCGCTATCATTTTATACTTGTTTTTCCGGGCAATGTTCATGATTTTTACTACTTCTTCCCATGGAACCGACTTCTCAGCATAAAGTGAAATGTAAATTTCATCGTTTCCAACACCGAACCGATTTTGCAGAAATGGTTCGATTTCGGGAAACGAAACAGGTTTCAATTTGCCGTCATCGTTTATATAATATTTTAAATCGCGGGTAATGGAAATAGTTGTAATGGGTTTTGCCGAAGTTTGATTATTGCTTTGTGGCAATAATAACTTTAAGGCATTTGGTGCAACCAGTGTTGAAGTAACCATGAAAAATATGAGGAGTAAAAACACGATATCAGTCATCGATGACATACTGAATTCGGCATTTACCCTATTTCTTCGTTTTAATGACATTTCGATGTTTTTATGCCGGTTCGTTTAATAAATCCATGAATTCAGAAGTGGTAGCTTCCATTTTAAAAACTACTTTTTCCACGTTGCTTACAAGTATGTTATAAGCAAAATAGGCAATAATACCTACAATCAGTCCGGCAACAGTTGTTACCATTGCCTGGTAAATTCCTGCTGAAAGTAAAGTTACATCAATGTTGTTACCGGCGTTTGACATATCGTAAAAAGCCTGGATCATCCCCATCACAGTTCCAAGGAACCCGATCATCGGGGCACCTCCTGCAACCGAGGCCAGAACAGGTAAACCTTTTTCAAGTTTTGAAATCTCAAGGTTTCCCACAATTTCGATAGCCCCGTTTACGTCAGCAAGTGGCCGTCCGATACGCGAAATACCTTTTTCAAGCATTCTTGATGCCGGATTATCAGTGCTTTTGCATAAAGCGAGTGCAGCGTCAATTTTGCCACCTGTAATATAGATTTTCACTTTTTCCAAAAGGGCAGCATCAAATTTACCAGCTTTTTTAATTGCAAAATACCTGTCGAAAAAAATGTAAACCGCAACTACTGAAAGCAATAGGATTGGAATCATAATCCATCCACCTTTCATTGCGAGATCAATGAATTTCATGGATATACCATCCGGCTCGGCAGCCATCGCACCCACTTCTTTGGGTAAATCGCTCTGGATCAATAATAATTTCAACATGTGATTTTCTGTTTTTACCTTTAATTTACAATATTCAAAACGTTGTATATAAGCTATTATTATACAGCGCAAAAATAAGGAATAAATTTTTAGCAATTAAAACTGTCAGCCAGTCAATTGATTTAGTTATGAACAACAAGGGTTTAATAGCTTTTTTGAAATACACAGGATTGGCCGCCGCGAAATAACTGAATTACTTTTCTTTCTTCTTAAAAATTGATCCAATTTTATGAATCAACTCCTGCAGGGAATTGTATTCTTCTTTAAAGGAAAGCCCTACTCCCTGCGTGTACGGGGCAGTTTCATATATTAAATCGTTGTTTGAATGGTTGTAGGCTTTTAGCTGTATTTTGCCATTCGGCGTTATTTTTACACGTATGTCAAAATCACCAACAATCTGACTGCTGTTGTTTGATTCAGGATTAACATTGTTTCCAATGTTGCCATTTAATATTACGCGGTCGTTAAAAATTTGTGTTGTTAAAGCCAGCTCAAGTTCATCGTTTGTGATGGAATTACCCGGCCTGTATTTAAAACCTACATCAACATTTTTGCTCAATTGCGAAAGCCAGTTGCTTAATTGGTTCGAAAACAACTCGCTGGCAGTGGTTCCAATCATATTCGAATTTTGCGATTGAAAATTTCCCTGTCCCTGCATGTATTCAGGGGTTGAAAATTTCCCAAGAACGATTAATGAAAGTATTTGCTTGTTTAGCTCTTCTTCTGTATTGATATATTGAAGCAATCTCGTTTTTATATCTTCGTTTTCATCCGGAAAATTTATTTTAAAATTGATAGTTGGGTTGATTAATTCGTCGGTTAAAACAATAACACATTCAACCGGAATGCGCTGATATAAATAATTGGCATTATTATAATTATCAAGGTTATCCAACGAAGTTTTTAAACTGTAAATTGCCGATAAATCAATAACTGCGTTATATGGATCGCCCGACCAGACAATAGTTCCGCCTGGTGCAATTGTAAACCGTTTGTTGAGAATGCTTTGCAGCGTAAACAAGTAATCACCTTTTGTAACTGTGTAATCTCCCGACAGCGAAATGTCGCCGTATTTATTCATTTCAAAAAGAAGAATTCCTTCGCCTTCTCCTTTAATAATATCACCAATTTGTGAATTGTAAATGAGTTGGATTTTTGCATCGGGTGTGACTTCAATATTAAAACCAATTGTAAAGTCGGTTTTGGGTGCATTATAAAAATACATGTCTTCTCCGGCAACATCACTTGTATTTACAAATTCCAGAAAATCATACTGGCCAATGTCGTTTTCATATTCCATCGAAATATTTACTGCTGTGCCCGGCAGTGTCGTCATTGAACCGGTTAATCTAATTTTAAGCCCTCGTCCAAGCACTTTTAACTTACAATTGGCAAATGCATCGCCATAAAATTGTTCGTTAAATCGCATGGTTGTGTTCAGTACTTTTATTTTTTGCGAGTTTATTGTAAGGTCGTAAAGCATGTTCGAAAAATTGTCGTGCACCAAAATACCGTCAAGATGACCAGTGTTTTTATTGACATCAGTAAATGCCATATTTTTAAATTGAATGGTGTCCGATTTAAAATAGATTACATCATTAACTGTGTAGTTGGTTTGTGTATAATCTATCATTATGTTGCCATTCGATACTTTTGCAACTCCATCCATTAATATTTTTTGTGTGGTTCCGCCAATTTTTATAGTTGCTGTTGTTGTTCCTTTAAAATTTGAAAACTGATCTGAAATTACTGTTTCCAATAATTTTAGGGGCAAACTATCGGCTTTTACAATATAATCCAGCGCTTTTGTAAAGGGATTGAACGAACCGTTTGCCGAAAGGCTGCGTCTGTTGTTATTAGTGATTTCGAGTTTCGAATCGATTTCTGAATTAACCCGATCCCAACTGCTTACAAGCGCTAAATTGCCAATCAGCTGGTTTTTATATTCGAAATTACTGATTGCTGCGTTGGCTAAAAATACAGGTTGACTGTATATGCGCGATACATTTACCCCACAATTGAAAATGCCTTTTATTGACTTGCTTTTAGAAAAATACTTTTGAATATTTGCGAGATCAATATTATTTACTCTCACTGTCAGTGATTCTGTGCTGTCTTTCGAAATATTTCCGTCGATTACAATATTTTGATTGTTGTTGTGCAGAACAAAATTTTCGATCGCAATATTTGTTGAATCTATATTTGCCACAAAAGGATCGAGTTGCCAAACCGTGTCGGTGAGAAAAATCTCGGAAGGTAAGAAATCAACTTTTAGTTTGGGCAGCAAAGTATTAACCGATTCGCTGAATACTGATCTGCTCTTAATTGAACTGTAACCTGTTGAGTCGTTCAGTGCATACCAGTCAATATTATTTCGTAGAATATTGTCTTCAATTTCCGATTCGACAGCCAAATTATGAATAGAAATCCTGTCTTTTAACTGAACTTCCCTTATTTTAATTTTCGAGATATATTGTTCGTCAATTACTTTGTTGCTCACAAAAATATTCCGAAACCATACATTCTTGTACTGAAAACCCGGAATACTTCCCTCCAGTTGAAAATCAGAATGTTCCGAATCCATTTTTCCATATAGCAAAAAAGGTGTTTCAACATTTATATCGGGGTTGAAAACATGTGTTAAATCATCAAGGTTTTTAAAGATTATCCGGTAATCAAACAAATTTGGTTTCTGAATTTTTGAAGTTTCGAAGTTTAATGCCGGCACATATTTGTTCATCGTGCTTTTCAACGAATTCCAAATGTCCTGAAACTGATAAATCCCATCAACTTTTATATCCAAATAACTTGAGTTGAACGATAATTCAGTTGATGCTTCCTTCGGGACTGAAATAAGTTGGATGCCATCTAAACTGAATTTTCCGTTTTTGTTTTTATAATAGCCGTCATCAACAATAATTACTCCGGTCAGGTTGTCAATTTTATTACCTGTAAATTTGGCTTTCATGTTGAATGCAATTTCCGACTGATATATGTTTTTTGCAATATTCAGTTTGCCCGGCACAATTTTATCAGCATGTAAATTGAAATCGAAATTTGGTAATTCTCCGCTGGCATCCCATCTTCCCAAAAACTCAAACTGTAAATTCGAATCATTTACACTCACCATTCCATCAAACATTTTGTCTTTGTAGTAACCGTCGAGTTTTATATTTTCATAAATATATTGTTTCGCTTCCAGTTTCGAAATTTCGCCTTTAAACAGCCCTGAAATGGTTTTGTCAGATATTTTAAAATCTCCGTCAGCATTTCCGTTAAACGTAATTTTGCCGATATCTTCAATTTTCAGCAACTTCCCGATATCGAAATTTGTGGTAGAAATCCTTCCGCGGTAACTGTAAACCCCGTCCTTTTTAGGTATCACTGAAACGTCGGTTTTAACAGTTCCCCATTTGCTTTTCAAAGTTCCAAACGTTACGAAATCCGATAAAAAGCCACTGAAATTACCCTTGAAACTAAACATATCCGAGTCATACAAAAATTCCGGTATTTTCAATTGAATTCTTTTCCCGTTCCTGATAACAGTAAAGTTCGAAACATCAGTAATTGTTGTTTCAAGTTGTTTTAAATCAAGAAACAGGTACATAGTTTCGATATCTTCAATGCCATTTATATAAAAATCGAATGTTGTATTTGTGTTTGATCCTGAGCGCAATATAATGTCTTTACCTTTTATGTCATTGAGTTTTCCATAAATGCGCCCCGAAATTTCAATAGCCTGGTTCATTTCTCGCAATGACGGTAAAAGTTCTGCGAGTTCGGCAATATTGATTGTTGATTTTGAAAACTGCACATCGAATTCCATGTTTTTATTCAGCACAGTTTCGTTTTCGCCAACATTCAGCATAAAATTCAAATCGTTGATTTCCGATTTTTCAGTTTTCAGGTTCATTTCTTTTACCGAAATATTGCCATTTGAAACCGACACTTCAGCAGCCATTTGGTCGATTTTTACGGTGTTGTTGTAATTCAGTTTCAGGTTGTTTATTTTGAAAGCTGTTGAATCGGCGAAATTCGAAAATTCCGAAATATTCAAATCCATCTGATCTACAAAAAAATGCTTTTCATTTTCGAAGTCCAAATTACTAAATGAAATTTTTGAGTTGTTAAAACTGAATTCATTGCAATTAATCTGCCAGTTGGTCGGAGTGTTTTTGTTCTCAGTTCGCAGTGAATCAAGGATAAAGGTAAAATTAAACCGGTTTATTGAGTCGTATTCAATAGATATCCGGTTTTCAATAAATGATAACTCACTAAACGAAATTTTGTGTTGCCGAATGTTCAGGGTATCAATTTTGGCCGAAGCCAGACGGGTAAAAAAAATCGTGTCGCTGTCAGCTCCGGTAATTAAAACATCGTTTAAATCAACCTGGTTGAAAAAAGCAATGTCAACTTTTCCTACGCTTATTTTTGCGCCGGTTTTTAACGAAAGCTGTTCAGTAATTTTACTGATAATAAAAGTTTGGATTTTACTGTTTTGCAGTAACAAATAACTTCCTGCCAGCATTGCCATTATCAATGCTGTCGCTATAATCGTTATTTTCCACCCTTTTTTGATAATTTTACCCTTTTTTAAAAAGCGAACTTATACTTTTTTGAAGAATTCGGAGGTAAGGTTACTATGTTTTTGTCAACCAAATAATATTGATAACAGTGCAAATCAAACAACCTTACTTCTTTTTTGTTGAAAACGGTTGGAGGTTTCTTTTAGTTGTTAATAAAAAGGAGTTTATTTTGAAAAATAGGGCAAGTGCATCTTTTTTCAACAGTAAACCTGAAAATTAAATTTAAGAAAATGGAGTTTGAAAAAATTACAATACTTGGGATCGAATCATCATGCGATGATACTTCTGCAGCAATCATTCGTGATGGTGTTATTCTCTCAAATGTAGTTGCAGGGCAGAAAGTACATGAAGAATACGGTGGTGTGGTACCCGAGCTTGCATCGCGGGCACATCAGCAAAATATTATTCCGGTAGTTGATTTGGCCGTAAAAAGGGCTGCAATCTCAAAGAGTGAAATTAGTGCAGTAGCATTTACAAACGGGCCCGGACTGCTTGGCTCATTGCTTGTGGGTACTTCATTTGCCAAAGGTTTTTCATTGGCGGCCGATATTCCTTTAATTGAAATAAACCATTTGCAAGGCCATGTTCTGGCATTGTTTATCAAAGAAAATGGTGTTGAATTCAATCCGCCGAAATTCCCGTTTTTATGTTTGCTTGTTTCGGGTGGTAACTCGCAGATTATTTTGGTGCGCGATTATCTCCAAATGGAAGTTATCGGGCAAACGATAGATGATGCAGCAGGAGAAGCTTTTGATAAATGTGCAAAAGTTATGGGGCTGCCATATCCCGGCGGGCCACATGTTGACCGGCTGGCCAAAACCGGCGACCCACATAAATTTGAGTTTACCAAACCCCGGATTCCTGGTTTGGATTACAGTTTTAGTGGACTGAAAACCAACTTTCTGTACTTTTTGCGCGACAATATCAGGATAAATGAAAATTTTATTGAGGAAAACTTAAATGATTTGTGTGCTTCGCTGCAATACACAATTATTGAAATTTTGATGGATAAACTAAAACGCGCTGCCAAAGAAAGAGGGATCAGCGAAATAACAGTTGCAGGCGGAGTTTCAGCTAATTCGGGCTTGAGAAATGCCCTCAGGGAAAACGCTGAGAAATACAATTGGAACCTGGTAATTCCAAAATTTGAATACACAATGGATAATGCTGCCATGATTGCAATTACAGGATATTTTAAATATCTGAATAAGGAATTTGCTAATCACAATGTGGTGCCGTTTGCCAGAACACAGTTATAAACATTGAAAATTTCTGTTTTCTAATTGAAACAGGTAACAGGTTTGTTGGTTAACAGTAAGAAATAAATTAACAACCTTCAGGAATGTATATCGGATAGAATCCATTTTCCGATTCAATTCTATGGGTTTTCTGAATGAATTAATAAAAGGTACGTAGAGACTGTTTTGAAATTTCCCGTAGGGAATACAGATGGGTAGAAAAATTGAAA
>DAOPKR010000108.1:0-15956 GCA_035391305.1 Draconibacterium sp. | reverse complement strand
GATCAAAATTATAATCTCCCCAATTTGAAGTATTATGACACTGTAAACATTCTTTTGGGAAATTCTGCGCCACATGATTTTCGGCTTCGCTGTAATTTGCCTGGTGACAACTGATACAATCAGAACTGGCTTCGGTAGTAGTTCCCTTGTGACAATCGGAACACTGTTTTCCCGAGTGTCCGTTTGTTAATTCGAAACCGGTTGTTGTGGTGTGGTTGAAAATGGAAGGAACCCAGGCCGTTGTCTGGTGACAGGTTCCACATTCGTTTGAAATTCCGGCAGCTGTGTGGTTTGGATTTTGGGCAGTATTGTATTTTTCAATGTGGCAGGCGCTGCAAAGCGTAGAAGTTCCGGTGTAACCGTTTGTGTGACAGGCCGAACATTCGGTTGCAACATGCGAACCTGTTAGCGGGAACGCTGTTTTATTGTGGTCGAAATCTGCGCCATCCCAGCTAACAGTTGTGTGGCACTGTAAACATTCTTTCGGGAAATTCTGTGCAACGTGGTTTTCGGCTTCGTTGTAATTTGCCTGGTGACAACTGATACAATCAGAACTGGCTTCGGTTGTAGTTCCTTTGTGACAATCGGAACACTGTTTTCCCGAGTGTCCGTTTGTCAGCTCGAAACCTGTTGTTGTGGTGTGGTTGAAAATGGAAGGAACCCAATTTTCCTCGGTATGACAAATTTCGCATTCATTGGATATTCCGGCATTTATATGATTCGGATTAACAGCTTCGTTATATTTATTTGTATGACAACTACTGCACAACATGGAGGTGCCGGCATAACCGTTTGAATGACAATCGAGACAACTGGTTTGAGAATGAGCACCTTTTAACGGAAATGCAGTAGAATTATGATTGAAAGCACCTTCTTTGTTCCCATTCGGATGACAGGCAAAACAGGCGTTACTGTTATATGAATATCCATTTTCTCCCCGATGTTCCTTATCCATATCCGACTTGTTGTGTTCATGACAATCAATACAACTAAACGAATTATAACTTTCAGGTTGCGTATGGCATTCAGCACAACTGTTCCATTCTCCTCTGTGACTTCCTGAATAAACAGGGAAATACAGTGCATCATGTTGCCTGAATTCAGCGGGTTTCCAATCGGGATCAGTAGTGTGGCATTCAGTACAACTGGTTGAAAAACCTGAATTTTGATGAGAAGGATTTATGGCCGTATTATAATCCTTTTGATGACAATCATAGCAATTTGCACTTATTGGAACTGAAATTCCGGAAGTGTGACAATCAGCACAATTTTCAATTGCATGTCCTTTTGTCAACGGGAAAAAATCGTGGTTGATTCCTGAGGCTGACCATTCAAAAGCATCGATTCGGTGACATTCAATACAATTGGTTGAGATGCCGCTTTGCACATGGTTAGGATTTGTTGTTGCCTGGTAATCTGAGCGGTGACAATCATAACATTCAATTCCAAGTGGTTGAAATTCGAGTTTTGAAACAGAAGTGTGACATGCTGAACAATCGGCAGTGTTGTGGGCGCCCAGTAGCGGAAACCTGCTGTTTTGATGAATTTCGGTGATATTATTAACAATCCACGATTTTGGGGTATGACATTCGGCACAGTTAGGACCCACTGTATTGTTGTGCATATCAGTATGGCAATCAACACAATTTGTTTTCGCTTCCGAAAAAACAAGTGTTTTATGACAGGCCGCACAATCAGTATAAAAGTGTTGACCTTCGAGTTTAAAAGTGGTCAGATCGTGACTGAATTTTGCAGTTGCCTGCGAAAATTTCCAGCCTTCGGTAGTATGACAGTCGGTGCAACTAAACGCCAGTTTATCGCCGTGCGGGCTTTGCTGGGCACTCGCAATACCAACCAGCAAAATCAAACTGAATATCAATGACAACTTTTGCATGATATGTCTTTAAATTTGTAAACGATATAATTCCTTAATAAAGAATCCGTTGGTTTGTGGCATTTTACACAAGCCAGGCCTTCGTGTTTTCCGTCCAGTTTAAACCGGGCTGTGTTGTGGTCAAATTTCTCAGGTTTCCAGTTGTCATTCGTATGGCAACGTTCACAATCGGTTTTTCCGTTTTGCGAAAACTGTTCCATATGAATATCATTGTGGCAATTGATGCAAAACTGATTTTCCCATTTAAATTGTTGTACCTTATTATCTGTTTCAGGCTTGAAATGACATTTCCGGCAGGAAACAGTTTTGTGTTTACCTAGTAGTTCGAATTCAGTTTTGTTATGATCGAATGAAATTTCATTCCAAACCGAAACTGAATGACAGGTTTTACAATCTCCTTCAGGAATGTATTTTTCATCCATAAAATTCTTGTGAATATTTTCGTGACAATCGATACAACGTTTTCCGAGGTTGGCGAAGTTCCATTTTTCCTCTTTTTTATGGCAGTTAAAACATGGTGTTGCCAGGTGCGGGCCTTCGAGTTTGAATTTTGTTAAGTTGTGTTTTTCGAAACCAAAAGAAGATGGCGTAAAACCCTGAACTGAATGACATTCAGTACAATCTGGAGATTTGCCGTTTTTCAGAAACTGCTTTTCGTGATAATCGGCATGACAATCGGTGCAACGATTATGTTTTACGGGTTGTGTAACCGAAGATTTATGACACTTTTTGCAATCAACCGAAATATGCTTTCCTAAAAGCGGAAAATCAGTTTTGTCGTGATTAAAGGAACCCAGGCTTTTTACCTCGCGAAATGAAAAAACTGTATGGCATTTCAGACAATCGTTGCCAAATTTGTTTTGGTGAATATCTTCGTGGCAGTTGGTGCAGCTTGCAAATTCAACACCTTTAAAAACCTGAAATTTCTGCCCGTTTTTTTCTTCGGTTTTGTGACATTTTTCGCAACTCACTGTCTGGTGTTTTCCGGTCAGTGCAAATTTGGTTTTTGAATGATTAAAATTAGGCGCCGGACGGAATGCATTCAAATCGTGACAGGAAATGCAGTTTGCCGGAAGTGTGTTTTGATGAAAATCCTTGTGACACGATAAACATTCAGTGCCAAGACCCAGGTAACTTTCTCCTTTTTTTTGTGAAATCTTTGTTTTAATGAGTTCCGTTTTATGACAGTCCGCACATTTTATTGTTGCATGTTTTCCTTCGAGTTTGTAGCCGCTTAACTGGTGATTGAATTTTTTATCATCAAACCGAATCACTTTAAAATCGCGTCCAAAATGTTCGCCGTGGCATTCGGCACATTTTTTCCCATTTACTTCTGTCGATGCATGATATCCTTTTTTCTGACCGATGAGATTTTTTATTTCCCTGTGGCATTCCAGACATTTTGAAGTGGTTTCCTTTTCTCCCAAAACATGGCATTTTGTGCAATTTGTTAACCCTTCGAGATGGGCGTGGGCACTGGAAAGTTCACCCGGAGAAATTTGCGAAAATGCATAATTCGCAAAAAGTATCAGGTTTATTACAAGGATAGTATATTTTAGTTTTTTACTCATTCAAACGGTTTCCGGCTAAAATTCTAGTGTTTTAAAATAGCTTCACCAAACTTAGTTGTAATTTCAATTCCCACATTTTTTAAAAACTGTGTTGGCAATTCACCTCCGGCAAAAATGTACACCAAATCATTGTCAATTTGAATTGGTTCCCGGTTATCGCCAACCAAAATATTGACGAATTTTTCTTCTATCGACGTTAAATTTGAATTCAGCAATAGATTTATTTTTTTTGCTGAAATTATTTCTTCAATCGCCTTTTTGTTTCTTGGTTTTAATCTCGAAAATACTGAATTCCTGTATGATAGTGTTACATGGTTTTCATTTGCCAGCAAAATTGCTGATTCAATTGCCGAATCGCCGCCGCCAACAACTAAAATATTTTTTCCGGTTATTAATTCATGGTCAAGTAAACGGTAGGCAACTTTTGTTGAAACTTCGCCTGGTATATCCAGTTTTCTGGGAGTTCCTCTTCTACCAATGGCAAGCAAAACCTTGTGGGTTGAATAAGTTGAACCATCTTTTACGTTTATCCTGAAACCGCCGTTTTCAATCATTATTGAATCAACTTTTTTATTCTCCTGTATTTCAACATTATTTTTGCCAAGCACTTCGTTCCAAAGTGTTAGCAGTTCCTGTTTACTTGTTTCGTACAATTTTAGTGAACCATAAAGCGGAATATCCATTGGAGCAGTCATTACAATTTTTGCACGCGGAAATGTATAAACTGTCCCACCCAGTGAATCCTGTTCAAGTGTTAATGTTTTTAATCCGTATTTTTTTGCCTGCAACGTTGCCGAAATTCCCGCGGGCCCAGCGCCAACCACCACCAAATCATATTCGAATTTCCCTTTTGCCGAAATTCCTTTTGCCAAATTATCAACTGCCTGTTTCCCTTGTTCCACTGCATTTCTGATAAGCCCCATTCCGCCTATTTCTCCGGCTATGTAAATTCCCTTTACATTGGTTTCGAAATATTGATTTACATGTGGCAGGTCAACCCCCCGTTTTTCGGTTCCGATATGCAATGAAATTGCCTGGGTAGGGCAGGCGTGGAAACAAGCTCCGTGACCGATACACTGGCTTGCATTTATTACAAATGCTTTTCCGTTTTTTATTCCAAGAATATCGTGCTCTGGGCAGGCGCGGATGCAG
Organism: Draconibacterium sp.; assembly: GCA_035391305.1. Classification (GTDB taxonomy): domain Bacteria; phylum Bacteroidota; class Bacteroidia; order Bacteroidales; family Prolixibacteraceae; genus Draconibacterium. Next base: position 11,339 of record DAOPKR010000108.1, on the reverse strand, counting down.
GCGCCGCTTTGAATACATGAATTTACATCAACAACCGGGTGCAACGAAACGGGTTCAAACAAACCCTCCTCTTTTGCAAGTTTGATTTTTTCTTCAACAATCCTCGATTCATGCTTTAATTTTCTGATATAAACAATCACAACCCCGGCCAGAAAGAGAGTTACAAGACCATAAATGATTATTTTTTCGAGTAATATTTCCATTTTCAAAATATCCATTTATATCCGAACAATACTGCGACAATAATATGTACAATCATGATTACCAGCATTATCAACGCAAACGGGAGGTGTGCAACATGCCAGTAACGTAAAAAATTTTGCATTGTCGATAGCCAGGCAATTCTTCGGTTGAGTATAATTTTTGATTTGAACAATTTTACAACTTTACGATAATCTTTTCTGTTTAGTTGCTGCGTTTTTAATTCTTTCCGAACTTGTTTCAGCAGTTTTCTTTCGAAATTAAACCTGTTGACAATCCGAAGAATGAAATTTCCGTTTTGCCTTGTTTCTGAGTTACTTAAAGCAATATTTATTTGTGCAATTATTTCATAATTTACTTTATAATTATCCTGTAACTCACTAAATAATTCATCTTCTGCACCTGCCAAATCACTTAAACTTAACTCGCGACCCTGGATTGTGCGGGGAATTTGTAAATAAATAAAACGGCCGATTACCCCGCTTGCAACAACTGCAACCATGCTCCAGAAACTGACGGCTACAATACCGCCAAACTTAAAACTTGTGTGGTACAACACCAGGATTGGCCCCAGTGTACAAAGGAAAATGTGAAATTCGAGCCAGTATTTTAATCCTCCGGTTCGCGACAAGCTACGAAACCTTTTTCTAGCCATATATCCGAAAACCCCGATAACCATTAACAAAGAACCTGCAATTCCTATTCCGTGCCCAATTAAACCAGTTGGTTTTAGCAAATCATTTTGTGGATGAAAATGACGCTCGGAAACTGGTGTTGAATAATAATTCAACCCATAAACAAGCAAACAAATAAAAATGGTAACTGTAATTGCAACCAAGGTAAAAATGTACAATTTGTGAACAAGTTTAGTCATAAACAGGCAAGTATGATATATATGGTAAATCCAAAGTTAATTTTAAAAAACAAATTAATAAACGTTTAATAGCTGGTTTCAAGTACTTTATAATTAATCCAAATAATGAATTGCCAGATTAAGTTTTTATCATAATAAAAAACGGAGTTGATTTCCCGTAATTCTTTTGGTTTTATTTTGTTTTTGCAGAACAAGTAAAACCATTTGCTTTGAATGAGAAAATTGTGCCAATTTGAAATGTGAAGAGTAAATGCCTTTTTTCACAGCATTTTATGGCTAAAAGCAAAAATCAGGTATTTATCATATTGATATAAATGTATCATAACGAAAAGAATTATGTTATTCTTTTGCCAGTTTCTTTATGATAATTTGATTTCCTACCTTAATCCGAACCAGGTAAATTCCATTTTTAAAATTGCTCATGTCGATTCGGGTGGTGCTGTTGTTTTTATAAATAACTGTACCGGCAATGTTTAAGATTTCAATTTCAGAAATATTTTCGCCTTTAATATGAAATATATTTTTTGTTGGATTTGGGAAAATCTGAATATTATTTTCTGTAGTTATCTCTTTTTTATTAAGTGTTGCAGTTGCTTCCCAAACAATACTTACTGAAGAAAAGCTTGCAACATTTTGCGGAGAAACAGAATTGCCGGCACCTTTTGTGAATTCAAACTTTGAAAAATTTCCGGTTGCATTTTTGTCGGTAAGTTCCATGCAAACATAATATTTTCCATCGGCAACAAGATTTTTATTGTAGTCGGTTCCATTCCAGCTGCAGGTGCGCGTTCCGTGGCTGCTTTGTGTTGCTCCGGTAATAGCATCGGTTCGATTATACATTGATCCTTTTGCGCTTGTAGCTTTCTCCCAGGTATTCAGGTGTTGAATCCGTTTTTCGGCATAAGCAAGCAATGTTTTTACGAAGTTGCCCGATTCATCTTCAATCCAGATGGCAACAATATTTCTGGGGGCATAATTTCCACCTGTTGCTGAAGTTGTTACCGAAACATCAAGTTTTCCGGTTGTTTGTGCAGAAATTTGAAGACCTGTAATAATGAATACTGCCAGGATAGTAATCCGTTTCATATTTTGCATTTTAACAATTGGTTTGTAAATGGTTGTACAAGTATAAATACAATTTATTTAAATGCAATAATTTAAAAGGTTCCTGAATTTATTTAAACTGAAAGTTGGTACAAATACTAATTCTTTTGAAAATAAATGTAAAATTCTTCGTCACTCAGCCTGTCAATCCAATGTTTGAGGTTTAAACTCGTTGCTTTGTCAATTAACGGGGCCGTTAAAAATGGGGCAACCAACAAATATATATTTCCTTCTTCCAGTTGTTTTAAATCGGCAATAACCTGGTTAACGGGGTGTTCTCCGGCAGCCAGCATTTCCGATGCATTAAAACGTTTGGTTATTTTTTCCTCTGAAAACCAAACCGGTTTTACATAATTATATTCCGTTCCTGCATCTCCCGTTATATTTTCCTGTCCAACTTCTTTCCTTAATTTGTTTATCAATTCTTCGGTTTTAATGCCGCCAATTGAAGCAGCCTGCTGAAGGGTTGCGATTTTTGCAACTGTTTTTCGCAGCACCGGATTTTTAAGCTTTTTAAAAGCAGGCGCAATTTCAATTAATATTTCCTCCAGTTCAGGATAGGTTTCAATCAGTTCGAGAACTTTTGTTTTTGGGGTGATGATAAGTGTATTCATGTTTTTAAAGTATTTAGATATTAGTATTGAGCATTGCTTGGCGGTTCCGGGTTTCAGGTTTCAGGTTCTGAACTTTGAACTCTGAACTATTTATACGCAAGTATTCGTTGTTCTCCTTCCAGTGCGCGATAAGCAGTTAAATCCTGCGAAACTTCGAGCGTTCCGAGGTATTCTCCCGCATCATTTCGCAATGCAAAATATTCAATATGAATCATTTTACCTTTCATGTTTATCCAAAACGGTGCGCGGTTTTGACGGCCACTTTTAAAATCGTCAAGGATTTTATCGACAATGTGTGCACTTGCAGGTGGGTGGCAGTGACGAACATCACGGTTCAAAATTGCGCGATTCCGTTGAAAAATACGGTCGCTGCTCTGTGAGAAATATTTCACTTTGTCATTTCTGTCCACAAAAGTCATGTCAACCGGAAGTGTATTTAAAATAGCAAGTAATTCTTCTGCTGAAAATCCACCGGTTGGCAGTTGAATATGTCCACCATCTTTTTGTGCTGCATTAATATCTTCAGGTTCAATTCCGTCTGGTTTCCACTCAACCTGCGGGTCGTACAAACAATAGCCAATTTCAAGTGATTGCTTCTGAATTTCATACCAGTCGCCATCAGCCAGCGTGTCCATCAACATCGGGAAAAGGATTTCCTCTTCTTTGATGGTCATTTCATAAATGCCTTTCAGGGCTGGAAGGAGCACAATTTCAGCCGATGCTTCCAAATCCTCTTTCAATAAATCTTCAATTTGAAGAATTTCGATGCTGCCTTTTATCTGGTCACGAATTTCGTCGTGCTTACCCCACATTACTTTTGGCGGGCCTGTAATTCCCGCTTTCTCGAGATACGGAAAAATCAAATATTCTTTGCGTTGATAATGTTTGTCAACATCCATCAATTGATTAAATGCACCACGAATTCTCAAAATAGCCTCTTTGAAATCTTCTCCATTACGATATTTAATTGATAATATTTCTTCGGTTGCGATATCAGAAAGCCGTTTTAAAGCTTTGTTTTCTTCAAGTAAAATATCAACCGGGTGTCCTTCGGGAATTGTTTTTGAAGCCGACAAGTCAACATTTCCCTGTAAAACTGCCGAGTGCGCATCACATAAATCAAGCACTTCCTCCTGTGGCAATCCTTCTTCAATCAGTTCCTGTTCAACCTCAATAACTTCGCCATACGGAATATTGCTTAAACTCACCAGCAGTTCCTGGCGCACCGTTTCCTGCGATTCGCCGTGGTGAAGTTTTAAAATCAACTCCTTTAATTTTGATTTTCTGAATTTTGAATTGTCTAAATGTTCACTCATTATTTCAATTTTAAATTGTTATCGTCTCTGAACAGCTCTTTTGCATGCGGTGCAAACCTGTCCATCGTTTTTATCGAATTTATCGGTTGCACCTTTTTTCTGTTTGTCAATTTAGCCCCGGGTTAAACCGTTGCACGGTTTTCACCCGGGGCTATTAACATTTTACCCTTTCAGGGTAATAATCTCATAATCACAATAAATCTCCCAATCTCATTTCTTCTCCAAACTCCATCCGAATTTCAGCCCGAAAATAAACCAGGCTAAAGCAACAGTACCGGCAGCAAAAATTGTATCGCCAATAACACGCAACCATTTAAAAGTTACCAAATAAGGTTGTTGCAGAAATTCGGCGGAGCGTGCCCACCATAAACCTTCCTGAACGCTGGCTACTGTTTGTGCCAGGCCGATTGGTAAAACGCTGATAAAAACCATTGCTGCCAAACCGATATTAATGCTCCAGAAAGAGAATTTCATCCATTTATCTTTCCAAACCACATCTTTATTCATGTCGCGCAAAACGAAAAGCATTAAACCGATTCCAAGCATTCCGTAAACCCCAAAAAGTGCTGTGTGACCGTGAACTGGTGTTGTATTTAAGCCCTGCATGTAGTAAAGTGCAATTGGCGGATTAATTAAAAACCCGAATATTCCTGCGCCAACCAGGTTCCAGAAAGCCACGGCAATAAAACTGTAAATCGGCCATTTGTAAGCTTTTATCCAGTCGCTGCTTCGGCTGACCCTTAAATTATCGAAAGCTTCGAAACCCATTAAAACCAGCGGTACAACTTCGAGGGCGCTGAAAGTTGCCCCGAGCGCCATAACTGCAGTTGGTGTTCCGGTAAAATATAAGTGATGAAATGTTCCCAAAATTCCACCTGAAAGAAATATGATTGTTGTAAAAAGCACTGCTAATGTTGCAGTAGTAGCTTTTATAATTTCGAGCCTGACAAAAAGAAATGCAACAACAACAGCGGCAAAAACTTCAAAAAATCCTTCAACCCACAGGTGAACCACCCACCAGCGCCAGTATTCGGCAATGGCGAGGTTTGTTTGGCGCCCCCACATTAATCCGGCACCATAAAAGGCGGCAATTGCAATAGTTGAAATCAGAAACAGAATCAGTAAATTCCGGCTTTCCGATTTCTGTTTTAAGGCCGGATAAATAGCTCGTCCCATCAGTAATAACCAAATTATGAGCCCAACAAATAAAAATATCTGCCAGAATCTTCCCAAATCAACATATTCATAACCCTGGTGGCCAAACCAGAAGTTCTGAACAAATCCAAGCTTTTGCATCACGCCCATCCACTGACCCGCCAATGAGCCAACCACAATTATTAACAGCGCGATAAACAGAAAATTCACCCCAAGTTTCTGAAATTTAGGTTCGACACCCGAAATTGCCGGAGCGTAATATAAACCGGTTGCCAGCCATGAAGTTGCTATCCAGAAAATGGCAATTTGAATGTGCCATGTTCGTGAAACTGAATATGGCAGCCAATCGGAAAGCGGAAGTCCGTAAAACGCCTGTCCTTCAACGCCGTAATGTGCTGTTATTACTCCCATTATAACCTGGACAAGTAGTAATGCAGAAACTGTCCAGAAATATTTTACAGTTGCTTTTTGCGATGGGGTTTGAATTTCGTCTTTCAGAGGGAAGATTTTTGGTGATGGTTCATCTTCGTCTTTTCTTTTTGCATAATACAGAACCATTAATCCAATTCCTGCCAAAAGAATAATTACACTGAAACCTGTCCACAAATGCATTGAACCAGTGGGTTCGTTTGCCACCAGTTTTTCGGCAGGCCAGTTGTTTGTGTAGGTAATATCCTGACCGGGGCGTTCGGTAACACATGCCCATGAAATCCAGAAGAAAAAGGTATTTAACAAACGGACACGCTCAGGATCCTTCAACGAATTTTCAGGAATACTGTAAGCCTCGCGCAAATGAGCCAGTGAAGGGTCGTTTGTAAATAATCCTCCATAAAATTTTGCATTGCTTGCTATTGCTTCAGCCCTCATGCCTGAAACTGTAATTGTACTTTTTGCCTTATCGAAAGTGTTTTTCCTCAAATCTTTTTGAAGGAGAATTTTTAACGATGCCTGTTTCTCTTCGCTAACCTGCGAATAAGGAACTCCCTCAGTTTGCATTGCAAGTTTATCAAGTATAAAAATTGCTTCTTTATGCAGCCAGTCGGCACTCCAATCGGGTGCCTGATATGCACCGTGCCCCCAAACCGTGCCAATTTCCTGTCCTCCCAGAGACTGCCAGACATTCTGGCCATCCTTAATATCCTGACCAGTAAACAGCACAGTTCCGTCTTCGGTTACTACTTTGTCAGGAACAGGAGGTGCTTCCCTGTAAATTTCTCTACCGTAATAGCCCAGAACTCCAAAAGATATTACCATTACGGCAATAAAACCAAACCACAATTTCTTTGCATTCATTTAATTAGATTTTTTTCGGTTGAATAAATTAATTCGCTAAAACAAGTGCTTTTGGGTAAAGAATATTATTTTCAAGATGAACATGTGTATGCAAATCATTTTCAAACTGCTCAAGTAATTGAAATGCAACCCGGTAGGTAGTGCAACCATCATCCGGAACTTTGTATCCGTGTGTTATTGCACTGATATTGTCCATTGCTCCACCGGCAAATTCATGCTCGCCCAGCATGCGTTCAATTTCAGATTTGATTGTTTTTTTTGCTGTTGAAGAATTTGTTTGAACAACTTCTTTAATTGCCGGGAAAAGCACTTCTTCCTCGTTTTTAAGGTGTTGCAGCAACTCGTCGTTTATTTTTGCAAACAAGTGGGCAACTTCAATCAATTCAGGATGGTTTTCGCCATGAACATTTGCAATTTTTTGTGTGTAAAAAACAAGGTCGGGCAGATTTTTTACAACAAATTTATGGTGGGTGCTAACAATATAATCACTTAAAAAAGCCGGATCCCAGTTTTTAAAATTCATAAATTCGTTTAGTGGTTCTTCGGTAGCCAGTAAAATTTCGGTTTCAAGTTGTGCCGCATCAATTCCTTTTTCAGCACAGGCATCGGCAAAAGATTGTTTTCCGCCGCAGCAAAAATCAATTCCTGCCTTTTTAAATGCTGAAGATGACCTGAAATCGTTGGCCACGATTTCGCCAACGGTTAATGTTTTAAGTTGTAGCTGTTCCATATTTGTATTTATTAATTACATAATTCGGTACAAATATATAAAATATTTTTACAAAAGGACAAAAGGGTCTTCTTGTGATTAAAAAATTTTTATTACTTTTGCTTCGTACCAAAAAACGATAATCAACGTGTTTAAAAAAGAAACCGAATATGCTTTAAGAGCGCTGGCTTATATTAAGTTGCAAAATTTGAAAGGCCGCCGGCCCGGCATTGCAGAAATTGCATCGGAGATAGAAACGCCACAATCGTTTACAGCAAAAATTTTACAAAGAATGGTTAAGCAGGGGTTTGTTGAATCGCTGAAAGGTATCAACGGAGGTTTTTATTTTGACACTGCCAAGGAAGATTTACCTTTAAAAAAAGTGATTGTTTCTATTGAAGGAGAATCGCTTTTTAGCGGATGCGGGTTTGGGTTAAAACATTGCGACGAAAATAATCCGTGCCCGTTGCACCACAGTTATTCCCCGATTCGTGAAGCAATTAATAACCTGGTTTCGAACGAAACAATTCAGGGTTTGGCCCAAAAACTTGATAACAACGATAAAATTACCCTAAGCCGGATAATCAATTTGAATCCTTCCTAAATAAAATGTGAAACAAGCCGGCAAATGGTTTAAGAAATCGCTGTATAGTATAAAGTTTTAGTCTCGATACGTTGTACTCAATTTTCAATTCTTATTTAAAACTCCTTCTCTCCAAATTCGCTTGACGGAAGTTTTGATTTTCCGTTTTTCCAGTTCAGGTTGTAACTAAAATTAAGCAATATGATATCGGTTTCGTATATGTAGTTGGTAGAGGTGTAAAAATCATCACCCCAGGTTGTTATGCGCTGGCGGTTTGACTGGTGCATCCCCAAATCAATATATTGCCATTGAAGCGACAAACTATACCGGTTATCCTTGAAACTCTTTTTCAATGCTAAGTTTGGTGTCAGAAAACGTGAATCTTCGCCCTGGGCCGTTGGTCTTTTAGAGAGGTAATTTACATTGGCATTTAAACTCAAAGTGGAAGATAAACTAAATGTTGTATTCAAATTAAGAGAATACACCCAGCCCGAATTATTGACATTGATAACAGGATTATCGAAGATTTTTAGATCGCCCGAATATTTTTGTTTGTAAACATTAGCCCCAAGATAAAACTCCCACCATTTTGTCGGGTTCCAATCAAGTCCTGTTTCAACGCCAACAGATTGACTGCTTTCAACATTTGTGTAAACCCTGTATAAAATGGTGTCGTTAAATACACTGTTTACTCTTTGCATCGGGTTTTTCCCGTGCATGTAGTAGGCGGTCAAAAAAACTGATCCTCCGTCTTCAAAAGATTTTATGAGTCCTAATTCAGCAAGGTCAACAAATTCATGTTTCAAATCAGGGTCACCAATTTCAAGGGTTTCTGAATGTTCACGCTCGGGAATCGGGTTTAACTGGTTGTTGGTAGCCCGCTGAATCCGTCGGCTGTAACCGGCTTTCAGTTTTAAATCATCAGTAAAATAATAAAGTGCATTTGCCGACGGGAAAAAATTGGACAAATTCAAAACATGTATTTCAGGGTCAAATGACAATTCTATATCGCGCTGTGAATATTCGTAACGCAATCCAAAGTTGTATTCCAGCTTTTTGCTTTTTGCCGAATATTGTGTGTAAGCCGAGTTGATTTGATTTCTGGAAAGTGCAGTTCCGCGAAATTTGTCAATATCCTGATCATTTGGAATTTCGGGTATCACAAGATAATCGAAAACCCCATCCTGCGAATCATATCGAAACTGGTATCCTGCTTCAAATTTTCCTTTGCCAATCTTTTTAGCATAATCCAATTTTAAGCGGTAACCATTTATTGGTTTTTTATATGGATTTTCAACATACTGAATCATTTCTCCACCAGGTTCTGTAAGGTTTTTATTGAAAGTGTTGCCGGTCAGGTTATCATATTCATATAAAACCGAGAAGGTTAGTGCCGAAGTATCTTTGAAAGTGTGTGTATAATCGAGGTTTCCCAAAGTAAAAGTTCCTTCTTTAACCTGTTTGTTGGCGTTGTACCAGTCAAACTGCGAAATTTTTTCATTTGTATCAAGCGTCCATTCCGAGTTGTTGTAAAATAAGTTGGCATCGCGCTCCTGGTAACGTTTCCCGGCAAACAAACCGAATGACAGGACATTGTTTTCATCGGCATTAAATGTAATGTTGGCACGCCCGGCATAATTATAGCGGTTAAAACTTCTTTCTCCGTTTGAGGGTGATTTGCTTAAGCGGTTATTTTCGTAATTCTTTATTTCGAGTTTTCCTTCACGAAATCCATTTATGTCATTTCTGTTGTAATTTGCCCCCAGCGAAATATCCCATTTATCCGTTTTTTGGTTGAACATGACATCGGCGCCATACCGTTTTGCAACACGCAGGTTGTTGTAATCGGTTGTACTCGGAAATCCGTATTGACCATTTACAATCAGGCTTTTCCCATCAGCGGCACCTTTCTTGGTTGTTATATTTATTATTCCAGCCTTTCCGTCAGGATCATATTTTGCCGTGGGAGAAGTAATTAATTCCACATTGCTTAACATATTTGCCGGAATTTGACCAAGTGCAGTTTGCACGTCCGTTAATACAGGTTTACCATTAACAAGCACCAGAAACCCGGATGAGCCGCGAACAGTAACTTCACCTTGTCCGTTAACGGCTATCGATGGCATATTTTTCAATACATCAATGGCAGTGCCTCCTTTTGCCGATTCGAATTGTGATGCTGAATAACTCTGTTTTTCAAGTTTGTTTGAACTGTTGGCCCTGTTGCCCGACACGCTAATTTCCTCCATCATTTGTGCCGAAGGTTGAATTTTTAAGTCTCCCAAACTGGTTTCTCCTTCGTTTATTACTTCAAAACTTCTGGTTTGCATTGTTTCATAACCTAAAAACTGAACCCGAATATAATACAAACTGCTTTTTAGCTTTTCGATTTTGAAATTACCTGAACCATTTGTAATTGTACCGTTTATCAACATCGAATCGGTGGCATTATAAACCGCAACACTTGCATATTCAAGGGGTTGTCCGTTAACTGAGTCGATTACTTTACCCGAAACGGTGCCTTTTTGTGCAAATAGTGTGAAGGAAGAAAAAATGAAAATAACGGTGGAAAATATTTTTAAAAACGACATTTTGATTGTGTATAAATCGTTGTAACTATACTTTTTCTGTTTAACGACTTTTATAACACATGAATTTTTGGATTGTTCGTAAAGAAATATCGACAAAAATATTTACGAATAAACACTGTTTAAAATTAACACTCCGGCAATTTGTGTTTAAATTTTAAAAAAAGAAACTGATTCGGGTTAATCTTCCCAATCCAATAACCGTTTTTCGCCCTGCAATTGTTGGATTTCAGATATTTCCTGCGAAACTTCAACTACTCCTTTGTAATTTCCTTCATTATCACGGATTGCAAAATACTGTATCAGTAGTTTTTCACCTTTTTTATTGATCCAAAAACTGGCTACATCCTTTTTGCCGTTTCTAAACGACTGTACTATTTCTTCAACAACATGTACACTTTCGGGTGGGTGACAATTGTGTACATCGCGCCCGATAATTGATTTTGTGCGCGGGAAAATACGTTTTTTTGGTGCAGAAAAATAAGCTACCTTATCGTTTTCATCCACAAAAGTAATGTCAACCGGCAAGTGGTTAAAAAGAAGTTTGATTTGTTCAATGCTTAAATTTCCGGTTTCAAGGTCAATTCTGTTTTCAGTTGGTTTTTCTTTAGCTGAAACACTTTTGGTAATTTCAGGTTGAAAATAGGGAAACCCGATTTCCTTGCTTTCGTCAAAAAGGGAATTTAAAACTGCATCAGGCACAACTTCCTGAACCAATGGATAAAGCAATCTTTCCTCCCTGAATTTTATCGCATAGGTATTAAAAAAGAAATCACCAACATATCGGTTAAAAACCTTTAAATCAATTTCATTTTTGTGGAGTTCTTCCAGTGCTGATTTCAGGTTTCGTTTAATATCATCATGAAACGACCACATTACCGACAGGCACCGGAATTCGGGAA
>DAOPKR010000107.1:0-16008 GCA_035391305.1 Draconibacterium sp. | reverse complement strand
AAAGAAAAAGCTCAGGAATTTATTGGTCTTGATATGAAAACCCTGAATGCCGACAAACAGGAATTCCTGAAAACAGTTGTTCCTGAATGGATGAAAGAAGCCAGGGAAAGGGAAAAGACTTATGATGTGAAAACCAAAAGCGTAGAATAACTGATTTAGTTTTTAACCACATATAGCTCAGATTCTCACAGATTATACTAAATTTTTTACAATCCGTGAAAATCTGTGTAATCCGTGGTTCAGTTAAATAAAATGCTTCAAAAATTGCATTACCACTTTCGTAATCAAATTTATTATCAAATTCAAAAAAAGAAAAAAATGAAAGTTTTTAAATATTTAAGTTTTATAGTTTTCACATGCTGCATTGTGAATTTATCCAACGCTCAGTTCTCGTTGACCGGAGAATTCAGACCACGCACCGAGTTTAATCACGGATACAAAACACTTGCAAACACCGATCAGGATTGGTCGGTACCAACCTCGCAACGTTCGCGTTTAAATGTAATGTTTAGCAATGAAACCGTAAAAACAAAACTCTCGCTTCAAGATGTTCGTTACTGGGGAAGTCAACCGCAACTTGTTAACAATGAAGATTATGCAGTTTCGGTACACGAAGCGTGGGCAGATGTTTTTTTAGCAAAAAATTTTTCGCTAAAAGCAGGCAGACAGGAGTTGGTGTACGATGATCACCGCATTTTTGGAAATGTAGGCTGGACCCAGCAGGCTCGCTCGCATGATTTGGCTCTTTTCAAATTTGAAAACAGTTTTAAACTGCACCTGGGGATAGCACACCATGAAAACAGTAGTATCACAAATAACATTTACGACGGGCCGGATGCATACAAAGATTTACAATTTGCATGGTTCAATAAAACCTGGAATAAAAATACATTGAGTTTACTGTTTCTAAACAACGGAGTTCCGGTGATGGAAAATGAAAAGCAGGTTTCAAAATATAGTCAGACAATGGGTGGACATTATTCATTGACTTTTGAGGATATTTCTTTTGCTGCCAATTTATATTACCAGTCTGGAAAACATGTTTCAGGAAAAGATATTAGCGCACTGAACTATTTGATTGAAGCTTCATTAAAAAATGGATTTACAGCAGGTTATGAGTTCCTTTCAGGAAATTCATACGATAAAAATGACAAAAACTACGCTTTTAATCCGTTATATGGAACCAATCATAAATTCAATGGTTTCATGGATTATTTTTATGTTGGCAACCACATAAATTCTGTAGGATTGAAGGATATTTATCTGAAATACAAGGTTTCTGAAAAGAAAATCGGTTTTAACGCTGATCTGCATTATTTTGCTTCGGCAGGAAAAATAAGTGCAGATGCAAAAAACTATCTGGGAACAGAAATCGACCTTTCGTTATCATATAAAGTACATGAAATTGCATCGCTAAGTGCAGGGTGGTCAACCATGTTTGCATCAGAAAGTATGGAACTGCTAAAAGGCGGCGACCACAAAGCCGGCAACCACTGGGCTTACATAATGCTTTCGGTTACACCTACATTTATTAAATAGTATATTTGAGAATATTAAAGTATTTAATTGGGTACTGATTTGATTTAAAGTGTAGATTTTTGGAGATTAAGGCGATGAAGAAGAATTGGGGAATCAAAATATTTAAGAAACTGCATAAATGGCCGGCAATTGTTATTGCATTTTTTGCCATAGTTTTTGCTTTTTCAGGAATAATAATGAACCACAGGCAACTGTTCTCGCCAATTGACGTTTCAAGAAAATTATTACCCTCAAATTATACCTACAAAAACTGGAATCTGGCGGCAGTTCGAGGTTCAACAAAAACAGACAGCACTTCAATACTGATGTACGGTAATATCGGAATATGGAAAACTGAAGATGATTTTAAAACTTTTGATGACTTTAACCAGGGATTTCCAAAAGGAATTGACAACCGGAAAATTTACTCGGTTGTTCAACACAAAAACACGTTATATGCCGGAACACAATTAGGACTTTACAAAAGAAATATTGACAGCGGCTGGGAAAAAATCAAACTTGATGTCCAGGAAGATAGAATTGCTGATTTAGCTTTAAAAAAAGACACTTTGCTGGTTTTAACACGCCACTATTTGTTAAAGAGTTCAAACGGAATTGATTTTGAAACCATCCAACTTCCTGAACCTGTTGGTTACCAAAGAAAAACCGGGCTTTTTGAAACATTTTGGCAGTTACACAGCGGCGAATTGTTTGGATTGCCCGGAAAATTGCTGGTTGATTTACTGGGATTGGTTACTATTTTATTATCGGTTACGGGTTTGTTGCATTTCTTTTTTCCAAAAATTATTCGCAACCGGAAGAAGAAAGCAAAAGACGTTGTCTCGGTTGTTTCAGCAAAAAAAACAAACCTGCGCTGGCACAATGTTGTGGGTTATATTTTTGCAGTATTTCTTATAATAAACACATTTGCAGGCATGCACCTCCGTCCGCCACTTTTAATTGCAATTGCCACGAAACAAGTAGGCATTATTCCCGGAACCCGCATGGACAGCCCAAACCCTTGGTTCGATAAATTGCGGAGAGTACAGTGGGATGCTGATACAAAACAATACATTTTTTCAACAGCCGATGGTTTTTATTTTGCTGAGGAAACGCTTACTAAAAAGCTGCAACCGGCTTTTTCGCAGCCACCGGTGAGTGTAATGGGGTGTAATGTTTTCAAACCAATTGGCGATAAAATTTACCTTGTTGGGTCTTTCAGCGGAATGTTTTTATGGAATATTGAAAATGGCGTTGTTGCCGACTTTTTTACGCAGCAAGCTTATGTTGAACCCGAAGGATTGCAAAGTCCGATAGGGGCAAATATGGCAGCGGGTTTTATCGAAGGTTACAAAACCGCCTACTGGTTTGATTATAATGGCGGGGCCAAAATTTTATCATCACAAAATACACAAATGCCGGTTTTTCCCGAAATGTCAGAAGAAATCAGAAAAGCATCGCCAATGTCACTGTGGAATGTTGCATTGGAAATGCACACCGGACGTATTGTTGAAAAATGGATTGGCCCGTTTTATATCCTGATTGTCCCACTTGCCGGAATTTGTATTTTGCTTGTTTTAATCAGTGGTTTTATGTTGTGGTGGAAGTTGTACCGGAAACGTTGAATTTAACTATCCAAAATCGTATAATTTTATTCGATTCTTCAATTTTAATCAAGGAAAACAGTGCGTTTTTCACGGTTACTCACCACACAGGCTTCAATTATTTTCAAAACTTCCAGAGCTTCTTCCGGTTTTACTAAAAGTTCAGCGCCGTTTCTAATTGCATCGAAAACATTATTGTAAAAAATGTTATAATCACCTGGAACTGTTTCAATTTTTTCTTTAAAATCCATTCCGTCATTTTCAAACAAAATAGTCCCCCACTCCGATTCAGGTTCAGTTCCCCAATCGTCGCCAATCGGTAAATTTCCTGCTTTTAACAACTCTTCCTGCGGATCGATCCCCCATTTGTGAAATGTACCGAACTCACCATAAATACTGTATCGCGGCCCGGGATCTTTCACTAAATAAGAGCACTTCAGAATCGCTGAAAATCCATCATATTCCAACCTGATATCGTAATAATCAGTTACTTTTCCACCCGTTCGCACGATTTTTAAATGCGCCGAAACTGACTTTGGTTTCCCAAAAAGTACATAAACCTGATCGACCATGTGCGAACCAAGATTATATAAAACACCTCCAAATTCATCTCTTTCTTCTTTCCAGGTTCCGGGAGTAACTGAAGTTCTGTATCGATCGTAATGCGACTCAAATTCAACAATTCGTCCAAGATTATTTTCAGCCAAAACCTTTCGCACGGTTCTGAAATCGCCGTCCCACCGCCGGTTTTGAAATACCGTGAAAACAAGTCCCTTTTCTTTTGCCAACTCTGTAAGTTCTTCTGCATCACTGCTTCTCTGTGTAACTGGTTTTTCAACAACCACATGTTTTCCGCTTAACAAGGCCATTTTAACCATTTCAAAATGTAACTTATCGGGCGTATTTATTATTACAAGTTCAATCTCAGGGTTTTCAAGAATTTCATCAAAGGTTCTTACTATTTCTGCTTCGGGAAACATTTTCCCTGAGATATTTTTTGAACGTTCAAAAATACTTAATACTTTAAATCCCTGATTCACTTTCAATAACGGACCATGAAATACTAGTCCCGACATACCAAAAGATGCTATTGCTGTTTTAATTGGATTGTTCATTATTACTTTTTAACCGATTTTGATTTCATAATTCGACAAAAACTTGTTGTATAACATTTAAATTAGATGAATTTGGTTCTCTCATTAGTATAAAAAAACAGAATTTGATTGTAATTTCGAATTTAAATAAATGATTCGTTAAAACTATACCAAAATGGAAAATCTTGTAAACAACTATTTGCATACTTTTTCTTGCTACAATCTTGAAACCGGCGATTTTCCGGGACCAGTAGTTACGATATCCAGACAAGCAGGCTGTTCTGCCCAACGACTTGCCATAAAACTTTCAAAGATTTTAACGGGCTACAGTTACATGTCGGACACAAAAACTGATGCAGAATGGGAATGGGTAGATAAAAAGGTCTTTGCAAAATCAGTAAAGGAAATGATTAACGACATTGAAGCCGGGAATTATGATGATAAAAAAGAAGCAATTTTTTTATTGAATGAGGTTTCAAAAGCCTTCTCGGAAGAAAAGGTTTACGACATATTGGATGAAAAGCTTATAACTATTTTGAAAGGTATTATTTGCCGCTTGGCCTTTGATGGACGAAAAATTATTGTTGGACGATCGGCTGGAGTAATTCTGAAAAACATACCCAACAAATTAAATATCAGACTGGAAGCTCCTACCGAATGGAGAATAAACCGGATTATGCAAATAAATGATTGCCGCCAGGCAGAAGCTTCGGATTATATTAATGAAATGGATAAAAAAAGAGATTCATTTATTGAAAAAATTATTGGGAGAAAAGCGGAAAACAACGATTTCGATGTGATTTTTAATTATGCTTCTCTTGAAGATGACGAAATTGTTGATGCAGTTGTGAATATACTCCGAAATAAAAATATAATTTCGCAGCGGTCAGGTTATTAATATTAAAATTTATTATTTAATTTATTGAAATACAAAGGTTTTTAACCTTTCTTATTAATTCAAATCTCACCTTACAAAACCTTTCTTCGGAAAGGTTTTTTTATATCTTAAATTTGTTAACTTTCTGTAAACTGACCTATATTACCGGCATTGTAAAATGCAATTTAAACTTTCATAAAATCATAATTCATATGTAGTTATAAAGGTTTTAAGAAATTTATTAAAATAAAAATCAAAAAATAACTTTAAAGTGTAGTGAATCTGACAAATAGTGCTTTAATTTGTATTAAGAAGTT
The DNA here is from genome assembly GCA_035391305.1 of Draconibacterium sp. Lineage (GTDB taxonomy): Bacteria > Bacteroidota > Bacteroidia > Bacteroidales > Prolixibacteraceae > Draconibacterium. Next base: position 10,598 of record DAOPKR010000107.1, on the reverse strand, counting down.
TAAAAGTTTTATTGTTAGGGGTTTAACTTGATTTTATTTTTTATATTGAAAACTTAATCATAACAAATCAATCTCCCAATGAGAAACACTTCCACTTTAATATTTTTTATTATTCATTATTGTTAAATTTTTTATGAATTTATTTGTTGCAAAATTAAGCTCAGCCACTACAGGTGACGACTTACAAGAACTGTTCTCAGCACATGGACAAGTAACATCTGCCAAAGTAATTATTGACAGAGAAACCGGTAACTCAAAAGGATTTGGTTTTGTTGAAATGCCAAACGATGACGAAGCGAAAGCTGCAATCGCTGCAATTAACGAAACTGAATTGGATGGCAAAGAGATTGTGGTTAAAGAAGCCAACGACCGTGAAGAACGGCCACGCAGAAGCGGCGGCGGCGGAGGTGGATACCAAAGCAGAGGCGGCGGTGGCGGTGGTTACCAGGGTAGAAGTGGCGGCGGTGGTGGTTACCAGCGTCGTGATGATAACCGTGGCGGCGGTGGTGGTTTCCAACGTCGTGACGACCGTGGTGGCGGTGGACGCAGAGAAGGCGGAAGCGGCGGTGGTGGAAACCGCTGGTAAGCTAAAATGAAAGACATTAAGAAAGCTGTTCGTCATTTGACGGATGGCTTTTTTTATGCACCTTCACAGCTTTTTTATCCAGGTTTCCGCATCTTCCAAAACAGTTTTATCGTCAGTTTTTACTGCAAAATTAAAGCCCGGCTGAATGCAATACGAACCATATTCACCCGATATGCTTAATGCAATAAATCCGACCTGATGTTGCTGATAGTCAGGAATCTTTTTAGCAATCCGATGAACAGCTTCTTCACACGCCTGAGTTGGCGACTTGCCGTTACGCATTAATTCAACTACCAGAAACGAGCCGAGTGTTTTCATTACCAGTTCGCCTGAACCGGTTGCTGCTGCACCACCAACTTCTCCGTCAACAAATAATCCTGCACCAATAATTGGAGAGTCTCCTACCCTTCCAGGCATTTTATAACCCATTCCACTTGTAGTGCACGCCCCCGAAATCCGGCCATCTTTGTCTATTGCAAGCATACCAATAGTATCATGATTTTCAAGCACCTGGTTTTCAATATTTATTTTTGTACTGAATGCTTTCTTTTCCTTTTTCCACTTCTTCCATGCTTTTTTCATTTGCGGAGTCAAAAGGTTTTCTTTTTCAAAACCATTATCCAGTGCAAATTGCAACGCACCTTTTCCAGTCAGCATAACGTGCGGTGTTTTTTCCATTACAAGGCGCGCCACCGAAATTGGGTGTTTAATGTGTTCCAAAAAAGCCACACTTCCTGCCCTGCCTTTTTCATCCATAATACAGGCATCAAGTGTTACTTTACCACTTGAATCGGGTATTCCGCCATAACCAACAGTAATAACATCAGGATCGGCTTCTGGAATTCTAACACCGGCTTCAACAGCATCCAATGATTTTCCACCTTTGGACAGTATTTCCCAGGCTGCTTCATTGGCTGGCAAACCATGATTCCAGGTTGAAATTACGATTGGTAAACTATTTTTATTTTGAGAAATAATTGATGGAGTACTATTTTTTGAAATAGAAAACCCTGCAAGAGCAAGTGCACTTTTTGAAACAAACGAACGTCGGGAAATCATTTTTGTTTTAAAGTTTTAATCGTTAATTAAGTGATTATTTAGACAAAAAAAATAAAAAGCCTATTTTCATGTCATTTTAATAAAAAGTTTATCTGCCGTTGAAACCTCAATGAATGAAGCACTTGCAGCTTCTCCAAATCTTCCGCCAACATACACAAGCAAATCATTTAAATTAATTGTTTTATCATTTAAAAGAGACTGAACAGCAGCCTTTTGAATTTGCATTTTGTTCTTTTTCATTTCAAGAAATGATGGTTTAATACCAAAGGAAAGAGCAAGTTCGCGTACAACCCTGTGGGAATGACATTTTGCATAAACCGGAATGTTTGATCGGTATGCGGCAAGGTAGCGCGCAGTTTTCCCGGTTGTAGTTGAAGTGACGATAACGCAGTTTTCCAGCTCTTTGGCAGCTCTGATAGCTGATTGTGCCAGGTAAGCCGGAATTTCGTTTTTAATTGGTGGAAGTATTACATCGTATCTTTTATCGCGGTCAGGTTCCACTTCTTTTGCAATTTTCACCATGGTTTCAATAGCCTCAACCGGATACTTTCCGTAAGCGGTTTCACCACTGAGCATAATTGCATCGGTACGTGAATAAATAGCGCTGGCAACATCACTTACTTCAGCGCGAGTTGGCCTCGGGTGCTCTATCATAGAGTGAAGCATTTGAGTAGCAATTATTACAGGTTTTTTCTGCAGAATTGATTTGCGAATTAAATTGCGCTGTACCGTTGGAATTTTTTCGCCTGAAAGTTCGATACCAAGATCTCCTCGGGCAACCATAATTCCGTAGGCTTCTTCTAAAATTTCATCGATGTTTTTTACCCCTTCCAGATTTTCAATTTTTGCAATTATCTTAATTGGGCTTTTATACTTATTCAGCAACTTCTGAACATCCTGAACATCTTTTCGGTTTCGTACAAATGAATGCGCAATAAAATCGAGTTCCTGTTCGGCAGCAAAAGCAATAAATTCTTTATCCTTTTCTGAAATTGAAGGTAGCTTGATTTTAATACCCGGAACATTTACACTTTTATTGTTTTTTACGATTCCACTGTTATCAACTTTACAAAGTAAATAATCGGCATATTTTTCTACTACAGTGAATTTTATATCGCCATCATCAATTAAAATATTATCGCCGACATTTAAGTCATCAACAAACTTTTTATAATTTACACAAATATTTGTTATTTCTGAATTGATTTTCTGAAATGAAAAAAGTACTTTCTGATCCTTTGTCAGTTCTGTATGGACCTGCATTTTACAGGTACGTATCTCCGGACCTTTTGTATCAATCATAATAGCGATTGATTTTGAAACTGTCCGTATGTTTTTTATCAGTTTAATTCCACCTTCCCTTGTAATATGTGCAGTATTTATGCGTGCAACATTCATACCTGCTTTATACAACGATTCAATAAATGGCACATCACATCTTTGATCTGATATTGTCGCAACAATTTTTGTCTGTCTCATCCTGATTTGTTTTAGGCTTCAAAATTAGAATTAAAAACTGCTTTAAACTGATATTGAATTGAATATGAAATTAAGATTAATCCTACCCTAATATTATAAATTTCAAAAACATGCAAATCCTGCAAATTTGAAAATTTCTGTTTTAATATCTATCGGAGAAAACTCAGAATTGCCAAACGATATGAATCAAGCCCAAATCCCATAATACATCCCTTGCAAACAGGGCCAATCAACGACTTATGCCTAAACTCCTCACGTGTCAAAGTATTCGAAATATGAACTTCAACTACCAAAGTTTTTACACCGGCAATGGCATCACGAATTGCAACAGAAGTATGAGTATATGCGCCGGCATTAATAATTATTCCATCAGAATTAAATCCGTATTCATGAATTCTGTTAACTATTTCGCCTTCAATATTCGATTGATAATAAATAAATTCTATTTCCGGAAAGTTCTTTTTAAGTGTTTCGAAATACATTTCAAAACTTTCAGAGCCATAAATACTTGTTTCACGGAGTCCTAACAAATTAAGGTTTGGGCCGTTTATTATTACAATTTTCATATTAATATTTGTTTTAATTTTTGCATTTATTAAATATACTCTTTTTTTTAATACTCTGTTTTGCCAATAAAAACAGGGATTTGAGACATTTCGAAATTAATATTTTTTATAGTAACTTTATAAAATGCTAAACGTAATGAAACATACAATTGCTTAAGTTAACATGATTACTGTATTAAAGCCATTGAAATAAAATTAAAAGTAAAATTTAAAAAAGAAAGCTATGAACTGGGAGGAAGGAAAAAAAGGTTTTGAAAACTATTTAAAACTGGAAAAATCATTATCACAAAATTCTGTGTCAGCTTATATTAATGATATTAATAAGCTGATAGATTATTTGAATAAAAACCACAGTAAAATAACACCTTTAAAAGTGAAACTTGAACACTTAAGAGGATTTATCGAATGGTTAAACCAACGGGAAATTAGTCCGCGAACACAGGCCCGAACAATTTCGGGAATAAAATCATTCTATAAATTTTTATTGATTGAAGGTAAAATAACAAGTGATCCGACAGCGCTGATGGAATCTCCAAAAATCGGCAGAAAATTACCTGATGTTTTATCGATGGAAGAAATTGACAGCCTGATTAATGCAGTTGACCTTAGTAAATCAGAAGGACAGCGAAACAAAGCTATGCTCGAAACTTTATACAGCTGTGGGTTGAGGGTTTCAGAACTAGTGGGTTTAAAAATTACAAATCTGTTTTTTGACCAGGGATTCATTAAAGTGGAAGGAAAAGCCGGGAAAGAGCGTTTGGTGCCGGTGAGTGGAAAGGCAATTGAAGAAGTTGGGAAATATTTAAACGAATACCGTAAAAAATTAAATGTTGCCAAAGACAGTGAAAATATCCTGTTTTTAAATCGACGTGGAAAAAAACTGAGCAGAGTAATGATTTTTACCATTATAAAAAATCTGGCTGACAGCATTGATTTACAAAAAAGTATTAGTCCACACACTTTCAGGCATTCATTTGCATCACATTTAATAAATGGTGGGGCTGATTTAAGAGCGGTTCAGGAAATGTTAGGTCACGAGTCAATTTTAACTACAGAGATTTACACACACCTTGATAAAGATTACCTGAAAAGCACAATTCAACAATTCCATCCACGTTCGTAAACGTTAAATTCATATACAAATTAATCAGGAAATGATAATTAATTAAAACTTAACATTTCCTGATTTCTGTTTTAATATTCAAATATCAATCAATCAATTCATTAGATATCAATGGGATTGGCATTTTTTAAGTTTAATTTGAACTTTAGCACATCACTTTAAGCACAGAAATCAGTAAAATAGCCTAAATTTCGCTATTTAGATTGATACTTAATAAGATCATGGCATATATGTCTGTATTACAGCGCTTTGCCCAATTTCAATGTTATAAAATGCATAAAAACTTAATTTGTTAAACTTTTGTATTATGATTAATTAATATTTCCATTTAATTGAACATGACTACAATCATCCTCAAACAGATTATTTAAAATTATCTTTGTAATGTTTGATAAATGAATTATAATCTATTGATTGATAACAAATTAAATTATTATGACTACTAACAAGAAATTATTGACATGGGTTGAAGAATGGAAGCAGCTTTGCCAACCCGACAGTGTACATTGGTGTGATGGTTCAGAAGAAGAAAACCAACGTCTGTTAGACGAAATGGTAGCTTCAGGTGCAGCTAAGAAATTAAATGAAGAAAAGCAACCAGGCAGCTATTCCTTCAATAGCGATCCTTCGGATGTTGCACGTGTTGAGAACCGTACTTTTATATGTACAAACACAAAAGAAGAAGCAGGTTTCTCTAACAACTGGATGGCTCCGGATGAGATGAAAGCTGAATTGACAGAAAAATTCAGAGGTTGTATGAAAGGTCGTACAATGTACATTATTCCTTTCAGCATGGGGCCACTTGGTTCCGATATTGCCAAAATTGGTGTTGAAATTACCGATTCAGCATATGTTGTTGTAAACATGAGAATTATGACGCGTATGGGAAAAACTGTTTTAGACGTTCTTGGCGATGGCGATTTTATTCCGTGTATTCATTCAGTTGGCGCTCCGTTGGCTGAAGGACAAAAAGATGTTAGCTGGCCATGCGCGTCAAACATCGATAACAAATATATCAGCCATTTCCCTGAAACACAGGAAATCTGGTCGTTTGGTTCAGGTTACGGCGGAAACGCTTTATTAGGCAAAAAATGTCTTGCATTGCGTATTGCATCTTCTACTGCAAAAAAAGAAGGTTGGTTAGCCGAACACATGCTGATTATGGGAATCACCAATCCAAAAGGAGAGAAAAAGTATATTGCAGCAGCTTTTCCAAGTGCTTGCGGCAAAACAAACCTCGCCATGCTGATTCCAACTATTCCGGGATGGAAAGTTGAAACAGTAGGAGACGATATTGCATGGATGAAATTTGGCGCTGATGGACGTTTATATGCTATCAACCCTGAAGCCGGTTTCTTTGGTGTTGCTCCGATGACTTCGATGGATACTAACCCAAATGCAATGCTTTCGGCAAAAGCGAATACTATTTTCACAAACGTAGGAGTTACCCCAGAAGGTGATATCTGGTGGGAAGGAATTGGACATGATTGTCCGGCCGGAACAATTACATGGAAAAACAAAGTCTATGATCCGGCTTCAGGCGAACCGGTAGCGCATCCTAATGCACGTTTTACTGCACCTGCAAGTCAGTGCCCATGTATTGACAAGGACTGGGAAAATCCTGCAGGAGTTCCAATTTCGGCATTCCTGTTTGGTGGACGTCGTCCGTCAACAGTTCCTTTGGTTTATCAGGCACGTAGCTGGAACCACGGTGTATTTATGGGATCGATTGTTGGTTCTGAAGTTACTGCCGCAGCTATTGGTTTAAAAGCTGGTGTTCGTCGTGACCCGTTTGCAATGTTACCATTCTGCGGATACAATATGGGCGATTATTTCGGACATTGGGTAACCATTGGAGAAAATGCACCTGTTAAAGAAAACCTGCCGAAAATTTTCAACGTGAACTGGTTCCGTAAAGACGAAAACGGAAAATGGCTGTGGCCGGGTTATGGTGAAAACATGCGCGTTCTGGAGTGGATTTTCAATGCTTGTGATAATGCAGTTGAAACCGTTGATACACCAATCGGATTGGTTCCGAACAAAAAAGATATCAATGTTTCAGGAATCGAAGATGTTGCTGAAAACCTTGACGAATTGTTAAGCGTTAACAAAGCAAAATGGCTTGATGAATGCGAATTAATCGAGGAACATTATAAAAACTTTGGAAGTCATTTGCCGAAAGAATTGGCAGACGAATTTGAAGCGCTGAAAAGTCGTTTGAAATAATACTTTCAGAAAAGATAAACAGAAAGGTTGTCCGTTACGGGCAGCCTTTTTTTATTTCTTTTTGTCAAACGCAACCAAAATTTAACAGTTGTAGTCTTAAACAAAATATCTAAAAATGAAAAAGTTAGCTTTATTTATTTTGATCTTGACCATTTCCGGTTGCAACGATGCATTGCCGGAATTAGAACTTATTGAAATTGATAGAAACGTCAGGGAAACTTATTATGATGATGCGGTGGAATTGTATATTAGGGAAATATTGGATAATCCGAATCATTTCAATTATAGCAATCCAAATCTTGATGAAACAGAATTGAATAAAATACTATCAGTTTTTCAATCTGTTTTCAATTTGGAAATTCCTGAAATTGATACAATATGTAATATTTACAACATCCATACATTGAAATGCATCGGGACAAAATCGATAGTGATGCACGTAAATACAGAAGCACCGGAAATAATTAAACTCGCAAATGGTGAATTTCCCACCGGAAATAAACAACTTGATTACTTGCTGGAAACCTACGAATTTGATTCAGTGCGAACATCCTACAGTTATCCACGGTTTGATTGGCTGTCGGTAAACACTGATAATACATACAATTTATTGCCAATAATCAAAGAGTTTGAGAAAATCACGTCAATAGTTTTAGCTGAGAATAATGGCGGTTGTTTCGATGGTGACAATATAACACTGGAGAGAAAAAAAAATAAAGCGACTTTAGATTTCAGCATTGGCCGTGGCGATTGCCCTGCTGGTTGCATTTACCGGAAACACTGGGTTTTTGAAGTTCAAAACAGTTTGGCCAGATTGGTAAAGGTTTATGATCGTTAATATTTCACACATTGTGAATTATTCCACATAAAACGGAACATTCGCGGTTCCCACTTTTCCTTTTCCATCAAAAACATATGAAAACAAACGGTATTCACCTGCTTCTTTTGGCGAAACAAAACGGAGTTCGCCGTTCAAATCAGATATGGTTTCAAATGAAATTTTAGCCGGTTCATTTTCATGAGCCCCACCCTGACTACGTTCTGCAACTTCGCCGAGTAATTCCCATGTAAAAGTCATTTCATCGCCATTTGGTTCAAATGCAAACACCTTTGCGGTATATTCCTGTCCTGGTTTAAGGTAAATATTGTCAAATGCATTTTTACTGTCAATTTTCATCGAGTCAACCTTAGGAGCCTGGTTCAGTGGATATTCCCCCGTCCAGTAATGTGTCAGTTCATCAACAATTGCAGTTGCTTCGCCGGTTTTAAGGAACATGCCATACCACGTTGGTGTACGTTCCTGTTTTTGTCCCCATAAAAATGCATAGCCACCAAGGCACAAACCAGTTGGGTCGTTTACAATCCCGTTCTGAATACGGTTAAAAAGTCCGCTTGCCTTTTGCGCGCTTGTTTCTTCAATCTCCCGACCCCAGGCAGTTTGCGGCCTTTCCCAATGCCCTATTGGACCATATTCAGTTATTGCAAATGGAATTGTAATTCCTGCAGATTTTACCATTTCGCCCATATTACCCAGCCCGCCATAAACCTGTACAGAAATAAAATCGAGGTTGGGACAGCGATCAAGCGCTACTTTTACCTGCTCTTTCTGAGCTCCTGCCATTGGTGTTGTAACCGGATGATTTGGGTCATTAGCATGAATATAATCAACAATATCGCTTACAGCATCATAAACTTTCGGGTTAACGGGCTCACCCTGTTTTGGACTCAAATTTAGCTCGTTGCCAACAACCCAGCACAAAAGATTCGGATGATTCTTCAATTCTTCGATAGCCGCAATATTCCGACGGAATTGCTTAGCTACAGCAGCGGTGTCGTTGTAATCAAAACCATGCAACTCTTGTCCCATTCCCAACCCCATCGCAATCATTATGTTGTATTTATAGGCAGAATCGAGTAATTGTAACCCATTTCTTGAACCCCAGGTTCGCAACGAATTTCCACCCGCCTCGTGTAAAGCTGCTAAATTACTACCTCCTCCGGCACCTTTTAATAAAAAGAGCTCGTCATTTACATAAAAATTGTATTTGCCGTCAACTGCTTTGATTTCAACTTTTGATGGTGTTTGCATCGGATCATCGCTTTTTTTCACCGAAGTACATGAAGTTAATATCAATACAAACATTAAATAGACTACGAGGCTTTTTAGATGGTTTTTCATGGTTGACCGTTATTTTTGATTTGTTCAAACATACAAAAAAATCATACTATTTCTTTTAAAGCATTAATTATATCGGGATAATGAAATTTAAAACCTGCTTCAATTAAATTACGGGGTTCAACTTCTGCACCCCCGGTTAGTAAAACTGATGCTTCACCCAAAACTATTTTTAATACAAATTCAGGAATAGAAAAAATTGCCGGTCTGCCCAATAATTTAGCCAAAGCTTTTGTAAAGTCTTTGTTCGAAATATTTTCAGGAGCAACCAAATTGAAAACTCCGCTCGAATTTAAATCTTCAATACACCACGTAAAAGCACTAATTACATCGTTTATGTGTACAAAAGGAAAAGGTTGTTTCCCGTTTCCAAGTTTTGCACCCAAACCAAGTTTAAATGGTACCAGTAAATTACTTATAGTTTTTGCATCCTTGCCCAAAACTATGCCGATACGAAAAATATTTCTTTGAATATTTGGAGACAAGCCATTGCTGGCAGCCTCCCATTGTTTTACAACGTTTCCAATAAATCCTTCATCAAAATTCCGGCTCGATTCGTTGTGCGTAAACCCTGTAGCATAAATACCAATTGCAGAAGCTGATAAAAACTTCTTAGGCTGTTCGTCAAACGGAAGGTTATTAATAGCCTGAACTAAATTTTGAGTTGTTTTTACACGGCTACCTATGATTACAGCTTTGTTTTTATTCGTCCAACGCTGCAAAATTGGTGCCCCTGTCAAATTAATAATTGCATCACAATTTTTGATTTCTGTTTGCAGATCATTGATTGAACCATACAATAACTTTCGTTCAATGCCGGAAACTTTATGTCCTCTTTCCCTTAATTTTTCCGAAATTGATGTTCCTAAATAACCCGAAGCACCGGTAATTTTTATTTTCAATGTTTTTTTGTGTTAATTAATTCATTTTAAATACGATAATACTAACCGAACCTATTAAAGTAATCTACATAATATTCGATATAAAGTAAACAAAAAATAAACGGGTTTAGTTGGACCATGTTAAGGCTTAAGGCAAAATTATAGTTTAGTTGGGTAAGTAATGTCAATTTCCAGGTTAGTACCTTTTGTTTATCTGAATTAAAATAACATGGAAAAGGGAAAAATAAATACCAATCCGAATAATATTTTTGCGGTATTAATTTATCAGGAAAAGAAAATAATATTTGCAATTATGCAATTACGATTTGCATCAATAATCAGTTAATTAGTTTACTTAGATATTTACGGACAGCCACGGATAGCCATTAATTCAACTTCATTTAAATAAAAAACGAAAAACTCAACAACTAAAAACAGGGAAATAAGAAGCTTGTAATTTGTGTTCAGTTAAATAGAACACTGCCATTAATTCTTATTTCTA
>DAOPKR010000106.1:0-16112 GCA_035391305.1 Draconibacterium sp. | reverse complement strand
AATTATAGGAGAATAAAACATGGGGACATTTTTTGAATTTATTTTAGATCACTTATCGCAATTCCTTCAATTTACTGCTTTTGCGAATTTAACAGTCGGTCATTTAATAATGATTTTCATTGGCTTGATATTTATTTATTTGGCCATTGCAAAAGAATTCGAACCGATGTTACTAATTCCAATAGGCTTCGGTATTTTGGTTGGAAATATTGCATTTGCACCGGGCTACCAAATTGGTGTTTACGAGTCGGGTAGCGTTATGAATTACCTTTATTTTGGAGTACTGAAAGGTATCTATCCTCCATTGATTTTTCTTGGAATTGGCGCAATGACAGATTTCTCGGCATTGATTTCGAACCCAAAACTTATATTAATTGGTGCTGCAGCACAGTTGGGAATATTTGGTGCCTACTGTCTTTCACTTTTGCTGGGTTTTAGCCCAACCGAAGCAGGCGCTATCGCAATTATTGGTGGAGCTGACGGCCCAACTGCAATTTTCCTTTCATCGAAACTTGCACCCGATTTAATGGGAGCAATTGCAATTGCCGCATATTCATATATGGCACTCGTTCCTGTTATTCAGCCGCCTGTTATGAAATTGCTGACAAACAAAAAAGAAAGGCTGATCCGCATGAAACCTCCGCGTGCGGTTACAAAAACAGAAAAAGTGATTTTTGCCATTGCAGGTATGTTGCTCACTACATTTATTGTTCCCAGCGGCCTTCCACTTCTTGGTATGCTTTTCTTTGGTAACCTATTAAAAGAAAGTGGTGTTACAAAACGTTTGGCCGATACTGCAAAAGGACCGATGATTGATATTGTAACTATACTTATTGGTTTGACAGTGGGGGCTTCAACGCAAGCAACAACTTTCCTTACATTTAAGTCAGTTGGCATTTTCATGCTTGGTGCTGCATCATTTGTTGTAGCCACTTTCGGAGGGGTTATGTTTGTGAAAGTAATAAACCTGTTCTTAAAAGAAGGCAATAAAATCAACCCGTTGATTGGTAATGCAGGTGTTTCGGCGGTACCCGACAGTGCGAGGGTTTCTCAGGTTGTTGGACTTGAATATGATAAAACAAACCATTTGCTGATGCACGCGATGGGCCCCAATGTGGCAGGTGTAATTGGCTCGGCCGTAGCAGCCGGTATTCTGCTGAGTTTTCTCGCTTAATAAGATTTCATTCTTTTTATCAGAAGAAAATAACAATAAAAAACCTTCAGGATATTTCCTGAAGGTTTTTTATTAATAATCCTCAACCCACCTTTCTTCAGGGTCACGCGGAAAAGACACTTCCTTTTTCGAGAATTTAAATATTCTGGGTTGAACCAAACGTTCGTAATCCGCAAAACTCAATTTCAACATTTCCGTGTGATTTCCATTGTTAAAAGCAATCTCTTTATCTTCGGCGAGTGATTCGGCCACATAAACTTCCATGTCGTAAAGGTTGCCAAACGGTGGCATAGCTCCTACTTCGCAATCAGGAAAAAAATACCTGAACTCAGCCTCTGTTGCAAGCGTTACAGATTGAGTGTCAAAAAGTTGTTTTAAAAGTTTGAAATCAACCCTGTAAGACGCCGGTAAAACAACCATGGCCATTTTCCCTTCCACTTTTATGATTACGGTTTTAGCAAATACTTTTCCTGCAACATGAGCTTTTGCTGCAATTTCCTGCGCTGTGTATGCACTTGAATGTTTAATTGTAACATACTTCACATTGTTCTCGTCAAGAAAAGCTTTCAATTTTTTGGTTGGCATTTTGTTTATTTTTTAAGTGATTAAACCCTGAAAATCAGTAAAAAACTTAATTATATTTTCTGTTTTCTATTTGATTTTTACTTCTGATTCTGAAATTAGGTTTCAAACCATTTCAAAAAATTTTATTCAAGCCATAATATTGACATATGGGTTTCATCAACTTCAATAACTTTCCATTTGTAGGTAGAATTGCCTCCCCAATACGGCACTGAAATATGAAGGATTGAATCGGAATAAGTCCAGCTTCCTTCGTATTCAGCATAGGAAATTGGCGGTGTTCCGCAAAAACCTGAATTCTTATGTTCTGTAAATTTACCGTTTGGACTGATTGCAAAGCAGTATTCGTTGTCAACCAACGTTTCTGCCCTTTGATATGTAAATTTGTTATCAACTGATTGCTGGTTTACCCAAACACCTGTTAATATTAACTGATCTTCCGTTAATTCATCATCAGGCTGCGAACAAGCCAAACCCCCAAATAAAACTGCTAAAAGGAAAATAAATTTATACTTCATCTGACAAAAAATTAATTTAAAATTGAAGAGAACTGTTTCATACCAGATGATTAGAACAAGATTCAGGTTGCGTGGAAACTTTATTTTATGTTTTTATTTAGCCACCGTGGTAGTGTTAAATGTTACTCTTCCTACTTCTTTCAGGTTACCGTTTTTAACATAACAATAGGGACTGTGGTCTCCTGTATCAGTTGGGTGCCAGATATTTTTGGTTGTCCCCAGGCCAGTGAGCGTAATCGGCTGTTCCCAGTATCCACCGCCATCGGAAACCCACTCAACAAACATGGCTGGTGCAGGCAAAGTCCACGAATCCCTCACTTCTACCTCAACTTCTTTTGGCTGGCCAACTACTGTTTGGTTAAAATCGTTGTCAGCTTTTTTCTCCATCGATTCGGGAGTGTGCCAGACTGGAATATTTGGAAGTACAGGCAGTGTAGGTATATCCCAATGTTTATTGACAACTTTAAGATCAATCCATACGCCACCACCGATTCCAATCCTGGAAGCCAGATTGGCCCCCCATCCGATGTAAGCCTCTGGTGCTTTTGTTCCCTCCACATCAAAATGAGCACCTGCTCCTACGCTAAAATCGTACTCTGCTCCAATGGCCATATTAATCTCGGGGCCGGCAACTGCATAGATGGCAAATCCCATTGTTGGTTTTAAAGTATAAACCTGCTTTAAAGTGGCCATTGCTTCTATTGTCAATGGATGAAAGTGTTGATCGGTTATCCGGCCTTCTTTATAATAGAAGTCAGGCCCCCAATTGGCATGATCGCCTGACAGGTTATCCCAATGATGCGCATGTGCGCCAATCTCAAACCTCGGTATATTGTATTTTACTGTATATCCCGAAGAAATTCTTGCTTTTCCGTCTAACGTTATTTCTGTGCCTAAATCGAGGGCAAATTCAACATCAATAATCACAGGAACCGTTGCAACAGGAAATGTAAATTGAATAACTACCGGCAGAAGCAGTTCCGAGTCGTCGTTTACCAGTGGTGTTTCGCCTTCGGCTACCAGCGCTGCATCGAACCATGCCTGAATATCCATATCTGTTGCAATTACCTTAAAACTGCCCGATTGTGAGAATACACCAATATCCCGGCTATATTCTGCTGTTAAATTTGAATACCATGAAAAGCCGAAATCTTCAAGTATCAAACTAACCACACCTGCTGAAATTAGGGTTAAATCAGTATCGAATTGATGGCTGAAACCTACCTGGTTGCCACTGTTCACAGAAGTTTCACTATTGGCCGATTTGGTCTTGATCAGAGGCATTCCTTTGTTCACCGAAAACAGCAGTTCTTTTTTACCGCCAACAATCATATGTATTTCGCTCGGATGTATGCGTTTATTTTTATCGGTCAGGGCAGTGCTGAGTTCTTCGGGACCTAAAGTACTTAAACTCTTTGTTTGTAACTGTTCGTTGCTGTATTCAGGATTAAAATCGAAGTTCAAACGCGCATTATCAAAAACCTGTGAAATATTACCCTGACTGGTTTGCAGCACATATTCTCCATTGGTTTTATTTACCGCAGTAATTCTCCTTAGTAGCACATTGCTCTCCATTTTAATAAGTACAACCATGCCTGTATCAAGGTCTGTTTCAAGTTCGTCCTGTATCCCGGCTTCATCAAATTTTAATATCTCTGTCGCTTCGTCGAAGGAAACACCTTGTTGTCCGGAGTGGGTTAATTCACTGTTGTCAAGAACAACCAGGTTGTTACTTAACATCAGGCGCTCGCCCTTGTCGTAAACAGGTGTTGGGTCTTCTGTAATCAATTCTTTTTCGCAGGAAGAAAAAAGCAGTATCATTAATAATACTGAAAGGAATGTTACGGTATAAGTTTTTATATTTTTTATCATGATTTCAATTTTTAATGAGGTGAGTTTTACAATGGGTTTTCCATAATCTTAACCAGGAGTTGCGATAGTTGCCCCACTTTAAGCGGCTCGGCAGTTGCAGCTATATCAGCAAGATTATTCATGTCATCCTTTTCGACTAAGAAGTAGTATTTCTGCTCCTTTAGATCTTCAAATAGTACCTGACCTTTCGAATCGGTTTGAAGCGACTGAACTGCATTTGCATTTTGTGTCCAATCTTCCTTGGTGTTGTAAAGCGTTACTGTAGCTCCTTCAATTAACACTACATTGTCGCCCATAACAGTAATTTCAAGTTGTGGATCTGGTTTTACATACTCTGTTTTTTCACATGCCTGCAGGATTAGCAACAATCCGGCCAGGAACAAAAAGAATTTTTGGTTCATAGAAATGATTTTTGGTTGATTTTTATTTAATAATTGGCTTTTATGGTTAGGGCCATAAAGTCGGCGGTAAATATATGGCAGGTAAACCGGGTAATTTTTACCCTATGTTAAAAAATGACATGTCAGGAAAAAAATTATCTTTATAGACCATAACGCTGAAGATGACATGATACCAATCGACCTTGAAAACTACGCTGACTATATCAGTGACTTTTATTTGTTTGTAACCTCAACCAGTGCGGTTTCGGCAACCTCGTGGCAGGCAACATGCAACATAATGAATTACCGCATGATGAAAAAGGGTGAACGACTGCTTGATTATATGAAAGTTGAAAGTGCTGTCCGTTTTCTGACAAAGGGAATTGTAAAATGTGAAGATCATTTTAACGAGAAATCATTTGTTTACGATTTTAGGGTTGCCCCGATAATATTATGCGAAACGGTTTCATTTTTTAATACTATTCCGTCGCGAATAACTCTCGAAGCGGTTACCGATTGTGAATTTATAGAGCTGCCACGGGTTCCATTTGTAAAAATCCTTTTTTCGCATCTCGATTTGGCTGAGTTTGCGACAAAAGGTGTAGCCAATTATTTGGGAATGACCCATTATAAACAGGCTTTATTGCGCACTTTGGATGCCGAACAACGATACAAACATTTTCTGAAGGAATTTCCGGGCGTTGCCTTAAAAGCGAAGCTTTCCGATATTGCATCGTACATTGACGTGACACAACAAAGCCTCAGTCGGCTAAGAAAGGAAATTACCTGGGGAAAAGAAGAACTGGAGCTGGAAGCTTTAAGCAATGAGCTGGCTTTAGTACACGGAATTTCGTTTTAAAAGCGATTGTTTATAACTCAAAAAGCAAAGTCCGAATTGCCTTTTTCAAACCGATGAAAAGATAATTTCAGTACCGTAAATTTTCCTTGCCCGTTTATATCCTTTGACTTAAATATTCTGTTTGGCTAATATGCAATGTAGCCAACTACAATTTTTAGTGTTTTGGTCAATACGATTCCCGACATGTTCCCAGATATAGGTTTACCTGCTTCTTTTCCACGCGCGTTTGTTCAGTTTTATATCTGGGTAAGTGATTTTCTGTATTGTTTCTTTTTCCTGAGACTCTTTACCAAATAGTTGAGCCGGTGCTTTCAATAATTTTTCTGCATCGTCCTTTCCAGAAAGTTTTCTAAAACATAAAAATTATTTTAAACAACAAATATTCACTATACTACATTTGGTTTGCAGTGCAGATTTATAGAGGTTTTCTTCATATAGCAGCAACTACTTATCTAACCTTTTCATCCTTTCAAAACTTCTTAAACCCATACCCTTTTTCCTTTAATTGTGTGATGATCTCATCCAAATGAAAGTAGAGTTTATCTTTCCGAAGGGGACTTGTTCCAGGGTGAATGAGCATATGAAAACCGTTCATTCCAAAGGATGCCTCGTAGTTAAAAATGCTTTTTAGAATATCAGAGTTTGAAATATAGTTTGGCATTTCTGGTGTTGTGTAATCGGCATTTGACAGTGTTCCGGGCGAGAAATTAACTGTAACCTGGTTTAATAGGCTCACAATATCAACTACTTTTTTGTTGTACCATTCATAGGGAGGCATAAAGTACTTTGGCCTGATACCAAGGTTTTCAAGAGCCTGCAGGTTGTGCTGTATATCAGCTTTTATTTCATCGGCTGAATGCAGCAGACTATCGCGTTTTATCCAGTCGCAATATAGAAGGTGCTTGTCGGAATGAGCGCCAATAAAGTGCCCGTTTTTATTAATTGTTTTTACCAAATCAGCATGTTCGCGGACAAAATCGCCGGTAAGAAAAAAGGAAGCTTTTATGTTGTGTTTGTTTAAAACGCCAAGCACATGCTCAAATCCATCGTAAAAGTCGTGCCCTGTAAAACATAGATAAATGTTCTTCTGCAGCGTGTCGGTGCGAATAACTGCACCCTGCTGATCTGTCACATTTTGCGCAACCGCATTTCTGCTAAACAACAGGACAAGCAACAGGAAAATGAGGGTTTTATTCATGGCTTAACCAGGTCAGAATCATGAGTAATTCGGCCGAGCCATCAAGCGTAGGTTCGTTTGTACTGTAATCGGCCCAGTCGTCCCAGTATTTAATATGCTCTGGTTGCAAGTGCGCATATTCGTCGGGTTGGGTGAGTGAAATTTGCAGCATTTTGTCGTGAATAGTAGTCCATTGGGGGCCATCAACCAAACTCCCTTTTATTTTTTCCTTTTTGATACCCCAGAACGGCATGTGCACATCGTCCGGAGTGTCTGCATTTTCCGGGATTTCAGTAATCATACTTGTTCCCCATGGGTTTAGTCCGAGTAACCAGTTTACATGGTTTTGCATCAGCGGACGGTATTTTTGTGAACCTGACATTTCTTCAAACAACATGGCTTGTGTAGCAACTGCTGCGGCAAGATTATTTGAACACCAGATAAATAAATGGCCGATTCCGTATGGGTTTTTATCCGCTTTTTTTTGAATTTGCTCCAGATTATGTTCGTAATACTGAACCATTTCCTGTTTGTCGGTTTTTGTGCCAACCTGCCAAAGTGCATAATGCCCCATGTTTACAAAAGGGTACATTTCGTAGTGGCGGGCAGTATCGCGTTCCATCCACGACCAGGTTCCAATGATTTTTGCATAGGCGCGCGCTTCTTTCAGAAAATTTTTATCTCCTGTGATTTTATACAATTTTGCCGCTGCCCATTCCATGTCATCGGCCCAGGTATTTTCTTCGTACCTGTAGGGAGCGCCAAAACTGTTTCCCTGCTGATAACCTTCCTGCTGACGGCCCATTGCATAAAGTTCTCTGGCATTTTGCAAACAGGTTTCAGCAAATATTTCATAACCTTTTATTGTGCAGAAAACCTCGTATCCCAAAGCAAGTGTGGCTGCCGATCTGCCTGCCAGGTTTGCAATTCCAGTTGCCTGGCTTTTGTATTTCGAAAGTCCCTGCGGTTCGCCCGTAGCGAAATACACTGGTCTGAAACTATTTGCACCCCAGCCATAATCGGCATTATCTTCGTGCGGAAGTTTAAATCCGCGATGGTCACGGTCGTCAGCCACCTGGTGATAAAGCTCGTTTGGCGCGGGATGCAGTTTTAAAATCCATTCAAGTCCCCATTTGGCTTCATCAAGAATATCGGGCAAGTTATTGGAGCCGGGCAAACCTCTTGCATCGACTTCATCTTTGAAACCACCGGGATTCATCTGGTAAGCCATCAGCATCCGGGCTGTTGTGTTGCTGCCGGTTATCAAATATTTAAGCTGATCGGCGGCATCGTGCCAGCCACCGGTTGCATCAATTCTTGTTGAATCGGGACGGATACCAAAAAAGCTTAATCCGTCATGCTGGTGGCAAAATTGTTTTGTGTGCGGATTAAAACCACAACGTTGTGTTCTTATAAAACCTGTTACATCTTCCTGCCATTTCGGGTAAGGCCCAATAATAAAAGTTTTGCTTTCAATGCCACTGTCTTCTAATTCAAAATAATATTTCCCTTTAACCTTAAATTCTGAAAAGTCAACTGTGTAATAATATGAAAATGGAGACCAGGCATTGTCACTTAATCTGCAGGAATATTCGTTTACAATTTTCCCGTTTTCATCTTTTAGCAGCAAAATTGGGTTATCGAATGAAACCTTGCTTAATATGAGGGCGTTTTTTGGCATTTCAACTGCATAGCCACCCAGATTTACCCTAATCTCAGTTTGTTGTGCGTTGGAAAAAATAGTGCAAAAGCAAATAACTACGGTATTTATAATTGAAACCAGGATTCTTTTATTTTTAATCTGTTTTGTCATATACTTTTTTTGTCAATAAATATAGGTGATTTAACCGGTAGTGAAAAAATGTTTTTTTTTGAAATAATCAAGCCTGGTTATTTATAAACAGAACACTGATGAAACTGATAAAACTGACACGCATTGTTTTTAATCAGCGGGAATCACTAAAACCAGTGTTATCCGTGTTCCATTATTTTCAATATATAAGGTAAATTAATTTGCTCAAAAATATGTTCAATATTAACAGAATGAAAATAAAAATGTATTTTTCAACACTAAATCAACTTGAAATTAAACTACCTGCTTTTGAAATAGTCTTAGAACGAAAATCAGATATTTTTAATTACGTAACCATTAAAAAAAACGTATCCTATGGTAAAAAAACTACTAAATTTTATGTTGCTGGGGTTACTGGTTTTTTCAGTCTCACATGCAACTGCGCAACCGGGTATCTCCTTCGGTGTGTACCACCCGAACAATGAAGTCAGGCAAATTCTGGAAAAGCTTCAGAAAGCAAATCCGGCCGCAACCAAATTGCACAACATTGCCACAAGTCCAGGTGGCGAAGACATTCAGGTGCTTGAGATCGGGGCAAACCTAAAAGGAGTTCCTGCTGTTTTTGTGGGTGCCAATTTCGAGGGAAATGTACCGCTTTCAACCGAAGGTGCGCTGTATTTTGCAAAAATGCTGCTCGATTCGGCACAATACACAAAAAACCTGAAATGGTATATTTTGGCGCAACCCAATCCTGATGCTGCTTCAGGTTATTTTGCAAAAACAAAATACGGCCGCACTGTAAATAATTTCGAAATAAACAACGACGTTGACGAAGCTGTAAATGAAGATGGATACGATGATTTAAACGGCGACGGATACATTACACAAATGAGGGTAAAAGATTTGGAAGGAACCTATATTGTATCGAAAAACGACCCGCGGATTATGGTTAAAGCCGATGCCACAAAAGGTGAAAAAGGCGAGTACAAACTATATGACGAAGGTATTGATAACGATAAGGATGGCCAGTATAACGAAGACGGCGAAGGTGGAATAAATGTCGGAATTGGATTTCCACACCTTTTTCCGCGCGATAAAAAGGAGGCAGGTTTGTGGTCGGGACAAACACCCGAAGTATATAATTTAATGCGGTTTATTTATGACAGGCCCGAAATTGCCATGGTTTTCACGCTTGGTAATTCCGATTTCTGCGTTGCGCCTCCAAAAGGAGGAAGAAAAGGTGGAGCAAATTTGCAGAACATAAAAATTCCGGGCCGGTATGCAAGAATGCTTGGTGTTGATGCAAATCAATCCTTTTCGATGGATGAAGTAATTGAAATGATGAAACAGCGGGTGCCTGCGGGTGTAGAAGTTACACCGGCGATGGTAGCCGGAATGCTTGGCCTGGGCGCGGCGGTTAATCCACTTGATGAAGATTTGAAGTTCTATACAAAATTCTCTGAAGATTATAAAAAATACCTCGCAGCAAAAAAGTTTAATACTGAAAGACTTGACGCTCCGGGCGACAAAGACGGTTCTTTCGAATTGTGGGCTTATTATCATTTGGGGGTTCCCTCGTTCAGCATGAACCTTTTTACAGTGCCAAAAGTAAAGGAAGAAAAGAAGACAGGCGACAGTATTGTTTCGCTTGAAGAAATTGAAAAAATGAGCGCTGACGAATTTGTTGCTTTGGGCGATGATAAAATTACCGCATTTCTGAAAGCCAATAATGCACCCAAACGTTTTACAGCAGAGAGTGTAAAGGAAATGATGAATTCAGGAAAAATCAACCCGAAACAAATGGCTGGGATGATGAAAAACAGCCCGAAAAAAGAGAAAGAAGGCGAACTTGGCGAAAAGGACAAAGCGCTGCTGGCATACGTCGATAAAACCTGGGAAGGCAAAGGTTTTGTGCAGTGGCAAAGTTATAAACACCCAACTTTGGGCGAAGTTGAAATTGGCGGTTATATTCCATACCTCGAAACAACACCGAAACCGGAACAAATTGATTCTTTACTGCAAACCCAGCTTCCGTGGTTGCTGCAGCTTTCAACAAAATTGCCGCAAATTTCGATCGCTGATGAAAAAGTCACAGATCTGGGCGGCGGTATTTACAAGCTGGAACTGTATATCGAAAACAAAGGTTATCTCCCCTACCCAATCGCAATGGGCCAGCGAAACAGCCAGCCCGCGCCGGTTGTAGTTATTCTTGATGGCGAAATAAAACTTCTTGAAGGAATAAAACGAACGCCACTGGGCGCGATCGGCGGTAATTCGGTTAAAAAGCTGACATGGATGATTCAGTCTGACAAAAAACCTGAGATCACCGCCAAAATCGAATCGACAATTTTCGGAAGTACTGAAAAACAAATTAAAATCGGAGGTTAATCATGAAACAGATACTCATATTTACACTGCTCATTTCCTTTGCATTCGTTTCAAAATCAGAAACAAAGGGAAAAATTGAAGTACCACTCCGTTTCGACAGGTACTACAATTACGATGAAGTTAACGAAGCATTAAAGGCGTTGAACAAAGCTTATCCTGAATTGACAAAACTTGAAGTGGTTGGCAAAAGCGAAGAAGGCCGCGAAATTTATGCACTAACAATCAACAACTCAAAAACCGGCGACGCATCAGCTAAACCGGGTGTTTATGTCGATGGAAATATTCACGGAAATGAAATTCAGGCAGGCGAAGTTTGTTTGTATTATGCAAACATGTTGCTCACAAAATATGGTGAAAACGAAAAAGTAACAAAAGTTGTTGACAGAAATGCACATTACATTTTACCGGTTGTGAATGTTGACGGGCGTTACCACTTTTTTGCCGATGCACACACACCCAGTTCGAGCCGCAGTATCAGGGTTCCGAAAGATGACGATAATGACGGGTTGTTTGATGAAGATGCCCCGGATGATCTTGACGGTGACGGCAGTATTACACAAATGCGGATAAAAGATCCGAACGGCAGTTACAAAGCTGACCCTGACGATCCACGGATTTTAGTACGCGTTGAACCGGGCAAAAAAGGTGAATATACTTTGTTGGGATCGGAAGGAATTGATAACGATAACGATGGACGGCTCAATGAAGATGCTGAAGGTTATCTGGACCCAAACCGTGACTGGGGAAATAACTGGATGCCACGGTACGTACAAAGCGGTGCCGGAAATTTCCCGTTTTCAGGTGTTGGAATAAAAGCCGTGAGTGAATACATTATGAACCGCCCCAATATTATTGTTGCATTTTCATTTCACAACAATGGCGGAATGTGGTTGCGTGTTCCGTCTGATAAATCAATCAATATTGATCCTTCGGATATTGCCGCTTATGACGTGATTGGAAAAAATGCCATTAAAATCACGCCCGGTTATGTTTACCAGGCTTCATTGGATCTTTATCCAACTTACGGCGATTCCGACGGACAACTGTTTTTTAACTATGGAATTTATTCGTTTGTTGGCGAACTTTTTCAACAGGAATCGGAAACTTATCGCGAAAAAACTGACAAACCCGAGCAAAAAGCGGAAGAAAGCGGAAGAAGGGGTTCAAATCCTGATGAAGCCCGTGAACAGTTAAAATTTAACGACCATCTGGCGCAAGGCGAAATGTACAAAGAGTGGAAAACATACAATCACCCAACTTATGGCGAAATTGAAATTGGCGGTTGGGTAAAAATGACTTCGCGCCTGCCCCAGATTTTTATGTTGCAGGAACTTGTTCACCGCAATGCATCGGTGGTTTTTCTGGCTGCTGAAAATACACCTGAAATTTCGATGGAAGTATTTGAAGTAAAAGAAATTGGCAAAAACCTCAGCCAGGTGCGGGTGAGGCTGAAAAACAAAAATGGTTTGCCAACCATGACAACCGATTCTTACAAAAACAAACTTTTTACGCCCGATATGTTAAAAGTAACGGGAGCAAAAGTTGTTGCAGGTGGTAAAATCAGCGATTTCAGGTTAAATAAAGTAAGCTACAAGGAAGATAAACCTGAAATTCAATTCCTTTCAATACCCAGTTACGGAACTGTTGAATACCAGTTTTTGATTGAAGGAAAGGGGGAAATTTCAATTAGCTATGAATCGCGGAAAGCAAATGATGTAAAGACATCCGTGAAATTATAAGTGCTGTTTAATTATTTATAAAGGGGTGTTCGCGTTGGTGCGGGCGCCCTTTTTTTTTGCTTATTTCAAAAAAGGTTTTACAATTTTCAAGGTAATTCCATTTTTGACAAATTGTGCATGAACACCCAATTTTTCAACCTCTTCTATATTTCTGTATTCATCATCAAAAAATGCCATTTCAGAATACGGGATACCAAAATGATTCTGAATATTTTTAAAATGATGAACTTTGGTCGAAGGGTAAATTTCCTTTAAATCAAAATATTTATCGATATCCAGCAGCTGAAGTAAATCCTGCGCCCAACCGGGTTCATACGTACGGGAAGCAACGGCAATAAATTTATTGTTTTCCTTTAACAAATTCATGATTTCCAATACCTCATGATAAAGCCGAATCCACCTGCCCGATTGGTCGGACAGTTTATTGTTTTTCCAAAAATAAGGCGGATTTGTTGAATCGCACCAGGTATCTCCGGCATTCCAAAGTGTAAAATCCAAATCGAAAACAAACAGTTTCATTGGTGAAATTAACTTAACTGAAAAATTTAATCAACTCAAATACATAGCAATTGAAACGCCAATAAAAGTGCCGATTACATAGCCTAAAATCCCAACTAAAATTGCGGGTGTAACCATTTTCTTTTGTCCCAGCGAAGCTGCCATTGGAGCAGCAACCGACGGCCCCATTATATTTGCAGCCGACGAAACTATAACTTCATAAACATCGAGCTTGAATAATTTGGCAAGAAACAGAAGGAAAAAGAAATGGAAAAACATGATTATCAGGTAAAATCCCAGAACCGGCAAGCCTACATGCAGCATATCCTGCAGGTTTGACGCCGCACCAATTACAGCAAGAAAAATATACATCATCCACAATCCCAGTGTAAATGCAGTTTCTTCAAGCTTTTTAAGCGATTTTGGAAATAAGTTGGCAACAACGACTGCCAGTATTGTAATTAGCAAAATGCTTAGATTTAATTTTGTGTGAATTACCTGTTCAATTAAAGGCGACAAAACTGTTCCTGCTCCGGCAACCAAAACAGCAATTGTTGCTGAAACAGCAATCCGTTCCAAAGTTACCGGACTTTTCGTTTCCTGTATTATTTCGGTAGAATTTTCAGCGACAGCTTCGATACGCTGTTTTTTAAAAAAACGCGATAAAAAACCTATTGTAGGAACAAAAAAGAGCAGCAAAACATAAATATTGGCAGCAAAATTATCGATGGCAACGGTAGCTGTAAAAAGTGGGTTTGTACTGAAATTCAGTATTTCGGCGGTGGCTACAAAGTTTACACTTCCACCGATTAAAGTTGCTGCAATTACACCGGCTGTATTTCCTGAACCTTCGCCCAAATCAATTAAATTGAAAGCCAGAAAGCAACCTAAAACAATTCCGATCGCACCAATAATATAGGCAATCAGCAATCTTCCGCTTTCGGTAATAATTTTAACCAGGTTCGAACTAAAAAGCATAAGCGGAATTGCAACAGGAATAAAATAGCTGAAAACCATGGAATAAACATCAACTTTTATATCAGGATCGGAAGCCACTGGAATAATCCCTGTCATGGAAAGTACTGACATGGAGATCATCGTCACCAATATTCCCGAGACTTTTCCAAACCACTTTTTGTGCTCTGAATAAATTCCAAAAGCGGCAGCACCAAATACGATGAATAATAAAACAAGATTATTATCAGGCGAAATAAATGATTGCATTTTAATTTATTCGAATTAATAATTGCCGAATATATGCCGATTTAATTGATAATTCAAAAAAAGTAATATGCAGAATATTCATTTTAAAGAATTTAAATATATCAGAATCCAACTTATCAGACAGATTATATTGATTTAAGGACAAATTTAGTGTATGAACATTTGAAACATTAATATTTTGGAGGAGGAATGAGCATTTATGGACGATATTAGCCAACACACAGTCAAAAACAAAAAAAGCGGGTTGTCCGCCCGCTTTTTATTACTTATAAAAACTCTAAAAAACAATCGGTTTATACTTCGGCACAAGCGCTTTCATAATTGTCCAACCGATGAGGTAGGCCACGGCGCAAACGCAAAAGATGATGAAATATCCGGCAGGTTTTCCTTCGAACCCCAACAATGTCATGTTCGTTTCACCGGCATACACGAATAAGTTTCCGGCAGATTTCTGAAGTATCATCGAGCCGATGCCGCCCGCCATTCCTCCGATACCAGTAACCGTGGCAATGGCCCCGCGCGGGAACATATCACCGATGGTGGAAAAAAGGTTTGCACTCCAGGCCTGGTGTGCCGAACATCCAATAGAAATGAGCAACACGGGAATCCATGCCGCGTTCCTGCCCAATTCAGCAAACTTCATCCCCAATGGCTGGGCAAACAAAACCGCAAGTGGAAAAAAGGCGAAAATCAACATCGCTCTCATGCGGGCGGCGTATGGGTTTTGTCCGCTCCGATTGATAAATATCGTCGGAAGTTTGCCACCCAAAATCGACAGGACGGTGACAATCGCATACAAAGTAAAAATGAGCGCCATTCCCAAGCCCTCCGAGGTTTTTATTTGGAATTGGGTGTTCAGGTAGGACGGTGTCCAGAAAAGAAAGAACCACCAAACACCGTCGGTCATGAACTTTCCTGCCACAAAAGCCCAAGTCTGTTTGTACTTGAAAGCATCGAGGAAGGGTATTTTCTTCTCTTCTTCTCCCACCACTTCCTGCTGCATTGCAATATTCTCGTGTTTGTCCTGTTCGATGTATTCGAGTTCAATTGCGTTCACGCGCTTGCTTTTCACCGGTTTGTCATATAGGAAAACCCAGAATGCCATCCAAATAAAACCCAGCGCACCAATGAGGATGAACGCCATTTCCCAACCGAAATGAGCTGCAATGGGCGGTATCAGCAAAGGTGAAAACAACGCACCGATGGACGCTCCTGCATTGAAAATGGAGGTGGCATAAGCACGGTCTTTTTTAGGAAAATACTCGGCGGTGGCTTTGATGGCGGCAGGGAAGTTGGCGGCTTCGCCTAAAGCCAATATCGCCCGCGCCACAAGAAAACTCCACATGCTCACCGTGGCAATAAGTACTGCCATGTCTCCAACGGCTGCGGTGAGTTCAGCTTTGCTTTCCAGCCCAACATACGCTTCGGTAACCAGCCCGCAAGCAGCATGGAGGCAAGCCCCCACACTCCACACGCCGATAGCCCAGAGAAAGCCCTTTTTCGTCCCCATCCATTCCACAAAACGGCCCGCGAAAAGCATGCAAATGGCGTAGAAAATGGAAAAGAAGGACGTGATGGTGCCATAATGCGATTCATCCCAGTGAAATTCCGGTTTGATGAACTCGTCCCATGTGAGAGAAAGGACCTGCCGGTCGAGGTAATTGATGGTAGTAGCCGCGAAAAGTAAGGTGACGACGACCCAGCGAAAACTTGTCATTTTTTGGTTTGATGTTAAATTTATCATTGGTTTCAGTTTAAAAAAATTATTGATATTTCTTTATAATATTCAGTGTTTCTTTGCATTTCTGCGTAATGTACTCATAATTTTTATTCTCAAGCACTTCTTTTGGAAACAATTGCGATCCCATTCCGACACAGGTAACACCTGCTTCGAACCATGCTTTTAAAT
>DAOPKR010000105.1:14434-16479 GCA_035391305.1 Draconibacterium sp. | reverse complement strand
TAATAATACCCCGATTCAATTTTCCGCACAACCTCTTCGAGAAGTTTATCTTCATTTTCAGGATTGTATTCATCTTTTAAATTGTTCTTAAACAAGCGTGCAATTCCTTGCCAAAACACAGCGCTGACATCGCCCCTGAAATCTTTAATTAATGTGTATGCAGTACGGTCGGTCTCCCGGTTTATAAGTTTTAAAAGTATTTTTCCGTCCGATATTGACCATTTTTTTAATTCCTCCTTGTGTTGGTCAAGAAGTTCCTGTTCAAGGTTTTTCATCAGTTTTCTGCGGTCACGCTGACTGGTTAATGCATAATACTGTGGTTCATATTTTTTCAGAAGTGTGCGTGCTTCAACCGCCAGCGGATACACTTTTTTAACCTTGGCAACATATCGCGAGTAATACCGCTGTTCCCTTTTACTCGAGAATTTTCTTTCAGGGAAAACCCATATTTCCTTGACCCTAACTGTAATAATTGTATCATTTCCCTGAATAATACCCATTACAAGTTTCGATGAATCAGGTTGTTGCGCTCTAAGTGCCTGCGAAACCAAAAATAAAACCAATATGAATAGTCCTGTTTTCAAATCCATTCAATTTACGGTATAAAAGTAGAACGTTTAATTCATTCCGCAATTATCACTTCTCCAAAGTTTATATCTTTGAAGTTGACTTTTTTTACAGAAAAAAATAAATCAAAATGAAAACCAGCATCAATTCTGAATTTGGAAAGTTGGAAGGAGTAATTATTCATCAACCTGGTTCTGAAGTTGAAAATATGACCCCTGAAAACGCTGAACGAGCGCTTTACAGCGATATTTTAAATCTTTCAATTGCATCAAAGGAATTTGCTTTACTGGAAGGAGTTCTTAAAAAGGTTACTTCGGTGTTTTATGTAAGGCAACTGCTCTCTGAAATACTGGAGGATGAAAGTGTTAAAGTGAAACTGTTGAAAGAAATTTGCAGCAGCGAAGGAAATATTGCCAATCCGGAATTACTTGCTGCAAACTCGGCAGAAATGCTGGCTGCTATGTTAATAGAAGGGGTTGTGCTGGAGAAGAATAATCTGACAAATTATTTAAGTAACGAGCGTTTTTTGCTTCGTCCGTTGCATAATTTGTTTTTCACGCGCGACTCGGCGATGGGAATGAACGGCCACATGATTATCGGGAAAATGGCAAATCCTGTCCGTGAAAGGGAATCTCTGATTATGGATGCCATTTTCAGCAATCATTCGTTATTTGAAACAAATATCCTAAATCCGGCAAAGCCGGAGAATGGAATCTTAATGAATCCAAAATCTACTTTGGAAGGTGGTGATTTTCAGGTAGCACGTGAAAATGTTTTTGTTATCGGGACGGGGGTTAGAACCAGCACCCAGGGAATAGATTTCGTAATTGAAAACATTAAGCAGCTAAAGTCGGGTAAACAGCATATTATTATTCAGGAATTGCCGTCAACGCCCGAATCGTTTATACATCTCGATATGGTTTTTACCTTCTTAAATACCGATTCGTGCATGATTTATGAGCCGATAATTACAAAAATGAACCGGTTGAGGACAATCCACATTCAGATTGAAAACCGGAAAGTGACAAAAATTGAAGAGAACCCAAATATTTTGGTGGCTTTGCAAAAAATAGGCATCGATTTAAAACCTGTTTTTTGCGGTGGTTCAACCGATTCATGGGTGCAGGAACGCGAACAATACCACAGTGGGGCCAACTTTTTTGCATTTGCCCCGGGAAAAGTAATTGGTTATGAGCGCAACAACCACACCATTGACGAATTGAGCAAAAGCGGATTTGAAGTTTTAAAAGCTACCGACGTAATTGATGGTAAAATTTCGGTTGACGATTATAAAAAGTGTGTGGTTCTGATTGCAGGTTCGGAACTGGCGCGGGGCGGTGGCGGTGCAAGGTGCATGACAATGCCTGTAAAAAGAGGGGAAGTTGAATGGTAAAATCAGTGCTGACCTGATTTTACGGGAAGAGTTGTAATATTCAATAATTAAATTTTTCTGAAAAATATGCGAAAACTAAGAAACA
>DAOPKR010000105.1:6691-14334 GCA_035391305.1 Draconibacterium sp. | reverse complement strand
TTACAATATCCTGAAATTCTGAAAGCAAATTACCAGAAACTGCTCGACGCAAAAACCTGGATAGCATGCGAAAATCAGTTTCATAAAATTGATCCCGTAATTTTGCTGCTCGGATTTAACAGGTTAATGATAGAGCGGCTTGAAAATAAAACCGATGACATTTTAACTCGCCTTCAGCAAAATAATAACGACTGGAATACAACGTTTTATCAAACCCTGGCCCGAATGTTTGGCTTCAAAGTTAATGCTGTTCCATTTGAGATGCTAGCCAAATCATTGCCGCTTGAGGTTTTGGCGAAACATAAAAATTCTCTTTTTCAAACGGAAGCTTTGCTTTTTGGCAATTCCGGGTTACTGAACGACCAACTTCTAGGCGATGATTATTATCTTAACCTGAGAAATGAATATTCTTTTCTGTATAAAAAATACAGGCTCAAAGGAATTGAAAGCCATTTATGGAAGTTTATGCGTTTGCGGCCAGGCAATTTTCCAACAATAAGGATTTCGCAGTTTGCTGCATTAATTCATCGCTCGCATGGTTTGTTTTCGAAGATTTTAGAGATTGAAAATTTGGAAGATCTTAAAAAGCTTTTCAAAGTTGAAGCATCTGAATATTGGAAATTTCATTACAGTTTCAACAAGAAATCAGCACGAATTTCAACAAAGGAACTTGGCGAAACTTCGGTTGAGATGCTGATAATAAATGTAGTAATCCCATTCCTTTTTGTATATGGCGAAAAGCAAAACAAGGAATACCTGAAAAACAGGGCGCTTGAATTTTTGGAACAGTTACCTGCCGAGGTTAATTCAATTATTGAGAAGTGGGAAAAGTTGGGTGTAGTTTCTCATTCAGCATTCGAAAGCCAGGCACTCCTCCAGCTTAAAAATAAATACTGCGATCAGAAAAAATGTTTAAATTGCCAAATCGGCGTTAAATTGGTGAAAAGTACTTAAGTTAAATGAACCAGCAGAATTACAATAAATTTCAGGAGGTTTCGGGCAACACCATTAAAATTGGAATTGGCGTGCTTGTTTCGCTTGTTGTTATTGGAACGGTTGGTTACCATTTAATAGAAGGATGGGAGATTATCGATTGTTTGTATATGACAATAATTACCATTGCAACAGTTGGTTTCAAAGAGGTTGGACCTCTTTCAACCGGCGGCAAAATATTTACAATGGGACTGATTGTTACAAGTTTAAGCAGTTTGGCTTATGTTGGTACAAGCATTGCACGTTTTGTTTTTGATGGCGATTTGGCAAATTATATAAAAACATACAGGGTGGACAAAAAAATTGCAAAACTAAAGAACCACGTAATCATCGTTGGTTTTGGCCGCAATGGCGAGCAGGCCGCCGTTGAACTGGCCGAACATGGTGTTGAGTTTGTTATAATTGACAGGCGCGATAACGTTATTTCGCGCATTAGGGAAAATCGTGAACTACTTTATATCAAAGGTGACGCAACTCACGAAGAAGTGCTTGAACAAGCCGGGATTTATGATGCCCGCGCATTAATTGCCACAACGCCAAATGATGCCGACAATGTTTTTGTGGTTCTAACTGCACGCAGTATGAATCCGGGATTGACAGTAATTAGCCGGGCTTCGGAAATGGGGTCGCAGATGAAACTGAAACGTGCAGGTGCAACTAATGTAATTATGCCCGAACGCATTGGTGGTCAGCGAATGGCCAAATTAGTGCATCAGCCTGATGTGGTTGAGTTTCTTGAATATATTCTGCTGCAAAAAACACTTGATGTAAATCTTGAAGAAGTTTCATGCCGAAATCTGGCGCAACAATATGTCGGAAAGTCGATACTTGACTTAAAAGTGCGTGAAGTGTCGGGAGCAAATATTATTGGAATAAAAACCGGGGGTTCACGGTATATTTTTAATCCCGATCCAAAAATGATTGTATCACGCAACGACCAGCTTTTTGTTTTAGGCAGCCCCGGACAAATCAGGAAAATGAAAGAGTCTTTGGAATTGTAGAACATTGGAAGTTTTTCCATTCATTAATACAAATTTATTCTTTCACCGAAAAAGGTTTTACATAATCAAATTTGCAAATCTGTCATCAAACAAATGCTTTAATATTTTGTTTCTTTAGTTTAAAAATAACATTTCAAATGGCTTTTAACGAAAGGTTGGCAAACCGCATAAGGGAACGCCTCGCAAACCTCCCGGACATTGAAGAAAAAACGATGATGGGAGGTTTAGTTTTTATGGTAAACGGTAAAATGTGTATCGGCATAATAAAAGATGAAATGATGTGCCGTATTGACCGGAGTTTTCACGAAACTGCGATTGAAATGAGAGGTTGCCGGACAATGGATTTTACAAAACGGCCAATGATAGGTTATGTTTTGATTGATGAAACCGGTATGAAAACAGATGCTGATTTTGATTACTGGATTAACCTTTGCCTCGATTTCAACAAATACGCCAAAGCCTCGAAAAAGAAAGAAAAAACCTGATTTATAATCATTTAATAAACTAAAATTATGGAACTTGAAATTAACATGTATGCAATTCTTGTTGCAGTTGTCGCAAATTTTGTACTTGGATTTATTTGGTACACACCACTTTTTGGTAAAGCCTGGGGAAAGGAAATGGGTTATGATCCTAATGAAAAACCCGATAAATCGGTTATGTTTAAAGGCATGGCATTTATGATTATTGGGAACTTTCTTTTTGCTTATGTTTTGTCTCACAACATTGCAGCCTGGAAATTTGTGCCGGGAATGGATCAAATGAGCCCGTTTGCCAGCGCTTTAAATTCTGCAATTTTTACGTGGCTGGGTTTTTATCTGCCCGGACAGTTGGGTGCAACCGTCTGGGAGAAAAATTCATGGAAGCTGTTTGCAATTAACACCGGTTATCATCTGGCTTCTTTATTGGTCGTTGCATTTATAATTACTTACTGGATTTGGTAGGTAAGTAGCCAGTTTAATCCGTTGATTTTTAACAGGGTTAAAAATCTCTGTCAAAGTTTGATTTATTATTATTGAACTGACCATAAATTAAACGTAAATATCTTAAGATAAAATGCTTTAAATTTTAGTTGTATGAATCCAATCGTAAGAAACATTTTGGCAGTTATCTCCGGGTTAGTTGTTGGAAGCACTGTAAACATGGGAATTATAATGATTAGTGGTTCAATAATCCCGCCACCGGAAGGAGTTGATAACACAACTGTGGAAGGTTTAAAAGCGGGAATGCATTTGTTCCAGCCAAAACATTTCTTGTTTCCTTTTCTGGCTCATGCAATCGGTACATTTGCAGGTGCTTTGCTGGCTGCAATTATTTCTGCCAATCGAAAAATGCTACTGGCGCTTGTAGTTGGTGCTTTTTTTCTCGCCGGGGGAATTGCCAATATTTTGATGCTGCCTTCGCCAACCTGGTTTACAATAGTTGATTTGGCTGGGGCATATTTCCCAATGGCATTTTTAGGAGGGAAAATGGTGGTTAGTAATTCAAAAAAATAAGTCGCAATTCAGGAAAACCAGACAGAACGGGATACCTGAGTTGTTTTTTTATGGTTTATTAGTAATTGAAACTTTAATATTTGTAGTTTTTAATCGAAATTGGCTTTTGATTTTAACGCTTGTTATTTTTAGTTTCAGGGTATTAACTTTAAACCAATAAAACATTTGATGCTATGACTTTATTTTTTAATCGAACTACTATTCTCCTTTTTACGATTCTTTTTACATATCATAATGTTTTCTGTCAGAAAAAAGAACCTTCATTAAACCAAAGGCCAAATATCATTTTAATTCTGACTGATGATCAGCGGTTTGATGCACTTCATTATGCCGGTAATAAAATAATTCAAACCCCCGAAATGGATAAACTTGCTGAAACTGGAACGTATTTCAGTCATGCAATTGTAACAACTCCGATTTGCGCTGCCAGTCGGGCTAGTATTTTTAGTGGTTTGCATGAGCGTACACACAAATATACTTTTCAAACCGGTGATATGCGAAGTGAATTTATGGAAACGGCATATCCAAAAATGTTGAAAGATGCCGGATATTTCACCGGTTTCTTTGGAAAATTCGGAGTTAATTTCAAGGATAAAGACAAGTTATTTGATGAAATTGATGATTACGACCGCAATGGGCAGTTCTCTGATCGGCGGGGATATTTTTACAGGAAATTAGGCGAAGACACTGTTCATTTAACAAGGTTCACCGGACAGCAGGCACTCGATTTTATTGAAAAAGCACCTGCCGGAAAACCATTTTGTTTGTCACTGAGTTTCAGCGCCCCTCATGCCCATGACAACGCACCCGACCAATATTTTTGGCAGGAAGAATCCGATAAATTATATCAGAACATGGAGATGCCAGGCGCAGATTTAGCCGATGATAAATATTTCAACGCGCTACCACTGCCTGTGCGTGAAGGTTTTAACCGCCTGCGCTGGACGTGGCGATTTGATACGCCTGAAAAATACCAGCACAGCGTAAAAGGTTACTACCGGATGATTTACGGTATCGATCTGGAAATTGCAAAAATCAGGAAAAAGCTTGCTGAAAAAGGATTGGATGAAAACACAGTAATTATTTTAATGGGCGACAACGGCTATTTTCTGGGTGAAAGGCAGCTCGCAGGGAAATGGCTGATGTATGACAATTCAATCCGTGTTCCGCTGATTGTTTATGACCCGCGCGTAAATAGACATTTGGATAGCGGTGAAATGGCTTTAAATATTGATGTTCCCGCTACGATTTTAGATTTGGCTGGTGTTAAAATACCAGCTGCATATCAGGGAAAGAGTTTGGTGCCCATTGTTTCAGGAAAAGAAAAATCGATGAATCGCGATACTGTTTTGATTGAGCATTTGTGGGAGTTTGAAAATATTCCCCCAAGCGAAGGTGTGCGAACAGCCGGGTGGAAATATATGCGTTATATCAATGATAAATCTTTCGAAGAACTTTACAACCTGAAGAATGATCCCAAAGAAATTGATAACCTGGCAACAAAACCGGAATATCAAAAGGTTGTTCAGGAATTTCGCAGGAAGAACGACGAGCTGGCAAAAAAATATGCCGACCCTTTTTCAGGAATACCGTCGGGTTTAACAGTTGAATATATTCGCGAACCGCGTTTCACAAAAATTATCGACAGCAAACCCGAATTTAGCTGGGTGGTTCCAAAAGAAGCAGTAATTCAGAAAGGGTATCAAATTCTTGTTTCTTCATCAAAAGGAAAAATTGACAACAACATTGGCGATGTGTGGAACAGTGGAAATGTGCGAAGCAACCAGTCAACCAATATTGAACTGGGAGGAGAACCTTTGAAACCAAACACCAGTTATTTCTGGAAAGTTCGCGTTTTCGACAAGGACAACCGGCTTTCGGAATACTCGGCTCCGCAACAATTTACAACAGGCGTTTTTGGCGAAAAACTAACTTCGCACAACTGGTTTCAGATTGAAAAAATAAAACCCGTCGATTTTAAAAAGAATGGCGACGGAAGTTATTTTGCCGATTTTGGTAAAGACGCTTTTGGAACATTCGAGATTAACTATTCAACAAAAAAAGCAGAAATATTGACTATCCGGTTGGGTGAAAAGTTGATTGACGGTAAAATCGACAAAAAACCCGGCGGAACAATCCGGTTTACGGAATTGAAACTGAATGTTTCCCCCGATAAAACAAATTACCAGATTGAACTTGTTCCCGATGAAAGAAATACTAAATCTGTAGCAGTTGCTCTGCCCGATTCATTCCCCGTTATCACCCCTTTCAGATATGTTGAAATTGAAAAGTACCGGGACCTTGACTTTCCTAAGTCAAGGATTTTCGAATTGAAAGCTGAAGACCTCACCCAAATTGCCTGGTTCAATTATTTCGATAACACAACCAGCTCTTTTACAAGTTCCGACAGTATTTTGAACCAGGTTTGGGAACTTTGCAAATACTCGCAAAAAGCAACTTCGTTTGCCGGTTATTACGTTGACGGAGATCGTGAAAGGATTCCGTATGAAGCTGACGCTTATCTAAATCAACTCAGCCACTATTCGGTTGACAATGAATATGCAATTGCACGTAAAACCATCGAATATTTTATGGATTTTCCAACCTGGCCAACCGAGTGGCAACTGCATGTTGCATTGCTTTTTTACCAGGATTATATGTTTACAGGAAATACTGAATTAATTGAAAAATATTACGAGCCATTGAAATACAAAACGCTCATGGAACTTGAATTTCAGCATGGTTTAATTAGTACAAGTTCTCCAAAAATGAATGGTGAATTTATGGCAAAACTGGGATTTGCCGATACGACTCAGCGTGTTCGCGACATTGTTGACTGGCCGCCGGCACAAAAAGATACGGGCTGGAAACTGCCAAAAGACTGGCCGCAGGGCGAACGCGACGGTTTTGTGTTTACACCGGTCAGCACGGTTATCAACAGTTTCTATTATCAGAATTTAAAAATTATGGCAGAATTTGCCCATATTTTAAACAAACCTGAGGAACAATTGGATTTTGAGATGCGCGCCGCAAAAGTGAAGAAATCAATAAATGAATATCTGTTTAACAAAGATGGTGGCTATTATAAAGATGGAATTGAAACCGACCACGGCGCAATACATTCAAACATGTTGCCGCTGGCATTTGGAATAGTTCCCGATGCATATAAAAAACAGGTTGCCGGTTACATTAAAACCCGCGGAATGGGCTGCAGTGTTTACGGTGCACAGTTTTTAATGGAAGCCTTGTATAATGCGGGAGCTGCTGATTATGCACTTGAACTGATGACAGCCACAAACGACCGAAGCTGGTACAATATGATTAAAGTGGGATCGACTATTTCAATGGAAGCATGGGATATGAAATATAAACCCAACTCCGACTGGAACCATGCCTGGGGCGCTGCTCCTGCAAATATTATTCCCCGCGGATTATGGGGAATTCAACCCAAAACTCCAGGTTTTGGCGTAGTTTCAATACAGCCGCAAATGAGTAGTTTAAAGAACAGCTCTATCGTTGTACCAACAATTAAAGGCCAAATCAAAGGCGAATATAAACGGTTGAACGCCCGGTTGGCACAATATTCAATCGAAATACCCGCAAATATGGTGGGCGAATTTAACGCCGGTTTTTCTGCTGACGATGTTGTCACTGTTAATGGCGAAGCAGTTAATCTTTCGTTTGGTACAATTCGGTTAAATCCGGGTGTAAATGAGATTGAAGTTAAGGTGAATTCGTTTTAAAAGTCAGATTTAATAATTTGTTTTTGAAAGCTTTTGACTGCTGTAATTAAAATTAGAAATATGAAGACATTAAAAATATTTTCTTTGCTACTGTTGCTGTCAATGTTAACAATTTCAGCAATTGCCAAAAATCAGGTACAAAAATTGGTAACAGAATACCTCGAAAATCCCATTGGCATTGATGTTTCAAAGCCTCGGTTTAGCTGGCAAATAATTTCCGGTGGGCAAAATGTAAAACAGTCAGCCTTCGAAATCAGGGTCGCTGCTTCTCCGGAAAATCTCAATAAAAAAAGTGCTTTAATCTGGACTTCAGGAAAAGTGGAAAGCGACAAGTCAGTAAATGTTGAATATGGAGGTTCGCCTTTAAAATCAATGGAGCGGGCATATTGGCAGGTACGAATTTGGGATAA
>DAOPKR010000105.1:0-6591 GCA_035391305.1 Draconibacterium sp. | reverse complement strand
GTCGGAGACGGGTGGTTCAGGGGCAGCATAGCAAGGGATCTCTGTTATGGCAATAAACTTGCATTGCTGCTTCAACTTCAAATTTTTTATACTGATGGAAGTTCTGAAACAGTAATAACCGATAAAAGCTGGAAAGTAAATACAGGAGCAATTCTTGAATCGGACATTTATAACGGTGAAATTTATGATGCCCGTTTGGAAATGAAAGATTGGTCAAATGCAGACTTCGACGCCGGAAAATGGATAAATGCTTCTATTCTCGATCATTCAAAAGATATTTTAGTTGCTCAGAAAGGCGTTCCGGTGAAAGCCATTGAAGAAACAAAACCCGTTAAATTGATAACAACGCCAAAGGGCGAGATTGTAATGGACATGGGGCAAAACATGGTTGGCTGGGTTCGCCTTAAAGTTAGCGGTGAAAAAGGTGATAAAATAACTTTGAAATTTGCGGAAGTTTTGGATAATGAAGGAAACTTCTACATGGAAAATCTCAGGGCTGCAAAATGCACAGACACATATATTTTAAAAGGTGAAGGAGAGGAAATATGGGAGCCAAAATTTACATTTCACGGATTTCGGTTTGTAAAACTTGAAGGTTTCACACAAACACCAAAAATAGATCAGATAACGGGTGTGGTAATTCATTCCGACATGAATACTACCGGTTATTTTTCATGTTCCGACCCGATGATAAATCAACTGCAGCATAACATTCAGTGGGGACAAAAAGGTAATTTTCTTGATGTGCCAACAGATTGCCCGCAACGTGATGAACGGCTTGGCTGGACGGGCGATGCCCAGGTTTTTGCACCAACTGCGGCTTTTAATTTCGATGTTGCCGGTTTTTATACAAAATGGCTTAAAGATCTGGCTGCCGATCAACTTGAGAACGGCAAAGTTCCTGATGTAGTTCCTGATGTCCGAAACGGTCGCGGCGGCTCAACTGCCTGGGCCGATGCTGCGCTTATTGTTCCATGGACAATGTATTTGACCTATGGCGATAAACGAATTTTGGAGGAACAATATGAAAGCATGAAAAAATGGGTGGAATACATGGTTGCCAGGGCTGGCGATGACTATTTGTGGACAAATGACGGACATTACGGCGACTGGCTCGCATTTGCTTCAACAAGTTCAAGTTACACCGGCGCAACCACCGAAAAAGATCTGATTGCCACGGCTTATTTTAAATATTCGGGTGGATTACTTTCTGAAATAGCAGAAATTATCGGGAATAAGGAAGATGCAAAAAAATATGCTGATCTGTCGGCAAAAATTAAAAAGGCTTTTGTAAGCGAATTTGTTACACCGGCCGGCAGATTAATATCGCCAACACAAACCGCTTATTCACTGGCGCTGGCATTCGATTTGCTTCCGGAGAATTTAATTCCAAAAGCTGCAAAATATTTGGCTGATGACGTAAAAAAAATGGGCCACCTCACAACTGGTTTTGTTGGTACTCCGCTTCTTTGCAAAACTTTGTCGAATCACGGTTACGATGATTTGGCTTTCATGCTCCTCACCCGTAAAGAATATCCGTCGTGGCTGTACCCGGTAACACAGGGAGCTACAACAATCTGGGAACGCTGGGACGGGCAAAAACCCGACGGAACCTTCCAGTCTGTTGGCATGAATAGTTTTAATCATTATGCTTACGGGGCAATTGGAGAGTGGCTTTATACGCACGTAGCCGGAATTAGGATCGATGAAGAAAATCCCGGATACAAACATTTTATTTTGGCTCCGCATCCAGGTGGTGGTTTAACCAATGCGAAAGCTGAGTTTGAATCCATGTACGGAAAAATAAAATCGGAATGGAAGATTGATGGCGGAAATTTTGAGTATGACGTTGAAATTCCGGTAAATACTACAGCAACTGTAGTTTTGCCAAATGCAGAGAAAAAGGAATTGGGATCGGGAAAATATAGTTTTACCGTGAGAATGTAATGCAAACTTTCCTTCATTTTGTTCTGAATTATTCTGCTTTTTACAAGTAAAAGATTTTAAAGATGAACCTAAAACATGTGATAATTTGGAATTCCGGTAAGTTCATTTTTTTTGAAAACTAAAGACTAAAAATAATTATGAAGAAATTAACCTTACTTTTTGTTCTTGTAAACAGCTTATTTCTTGTGTTTTCCTGCACTTCAACTCATGAAAAAAAGGAACCTGTTAAACAAAAACCCAACATTCTTTTTATTGCTGTTGATGATCTTCGTCCCGAACTTAATTTTTACGGTGCATCACACATTGTATCGCCCAACCTTGACAAGCTGGCTGAACAAAGTTTGGTTTTCAACCGGGCCTATTGCAATGTGCCGGTTTGCGGTGCGTCGCGTGCAAGTTTGCTCACCGGCACCCGTCCGACACGCCACCGTTTTCTTGATTTCGATACAAAAAAAGATGAGGAGATGCCTGGTAATCCTTCACTCCCGATGACTTTTAAAAACAATGGGTACACCACCATTTCAAATGGGAAAGTGTATCATTACGGAAAAGATGACAGTTTGGCCTGGGATGAAATCTGGCATTCAAAACTGAACAATTATGTGCTGGAATCAAACATTGCACTTGGCGAAGAAGGCAAGACCCGCGGATTACCTTTTGAAAACGCTGATGTGCCTGACGAAGCCTATAAAGACGGCGAAATTGCTGCGAAAGCAATCAATGACCTCAGAAAATTAAAAGAAAAAAATCAGCCTTTCTTCCTTGCGGTTGGTTTTATGAAACCGCATTTGCCGTTCAATGCACCCTCAAAATACTGGGATTTGTACAAACGCGAAGACATTTCTTTACCCGAAAACTACCTTCAGCCAAAGTCAACACCGCGGGCGGCTTTTCATAATTTTGGTGAACTCAGGAACTATGCTGAAGTCCCAAAAACAGGTCCTGTAAGCGATGAAATGGCGAAGGAACTGATTCATGGTTACTATGCCTGTGTGAGTTATCTCGATGCGCAGGTTGGAAAATTGCTGGATGAACTTGAAACATTGGGACTGGCTGAAAACACGATCGTAATCCTTTGGGGCGACCACGGCTGGAATCTTGGTAACCATATGATGTGGTGCAAACACTGCACGTTTGAATCGTCATTGCGAACTCCTTTAATTTTAAAAGTTCCGGGCAAAACCAAAGGCGAAAAAACTGACGCAATTACTGAATATATTGATATTTATCCCAGTCTGTGCGAATTGGCCGGAATCGAAAAACCTGCACATTTGGAAGGCGAAAGTTTTGCTCAGCTGATTAATGGCGGAACACGGCAAAAAGACTATGCGGTGTCGAAATTTATGAATGCTGTAACGCTGATTCAAGGTATGCAGTTTTACACCGAGTTTACAAATGACAGTGGAGTGCCTTACGCCCGAATGTTGTTTGACCACGCCACCGACCCGCTTGAGCTGGACAACCTGGCAGAAAAACCTGAATACAAGGAAGCAGTTGAACTGCTTTCTGCAGGATTAAGGGAAAAGTGGGGAAAAGATTTTCTAAAATAGAAAATAACAGGATTAAAAAAGGAATAAACAATATTCAATTCTTTGTACATTTATTGACTGAAAAATTATACAATCTAAATTCAACTAAAACAATATAATCATGAAAAAACTATTCATTCTTGCCATTTTTAGCGCATTTGCAATCAATGGCTTTTCAAAGGAACAACGTGATGTACTTCAAAAAGAAGCGCAGCAAATTAACCTTGCCCGGGCATTGGTAAAAAACTTCTCCGAAATCGGGTTCCCAAATTACCAGGACAGGACTTTCTGGAACAAACTTCCAGAGGGGTTAAAAAAGCAGTATATTGAAGAAGCCGAAAAGTCGCTTGATTACAACTGGCCGATTGTAAAAGCTACAGATTATCTCGAAATTATCCGTTCGGGCGACCGCCGGCAGGAAGTATATGCAGCACCGCGCGCTGCTTTAATGGCGCTTGTTATGGGTGAGCTGGCTGAAGGAAAAGGCCGTTTTACCGACCAGATTGTAAACGGCGTTTGGTACTACAGCGAGCAAACCTGGTGGGGCTGGTCGGCGCACCTGACTGCCCAAAAAGCGCCGCACGGTTTGCCCGATGCCGGTGAACCTGTAATCGACCTCGGTGTTGGCGAAATCACAAATATCCTTTCGTGGACATGGTTGCTGTTTAAAGATGAATTCGACAAAATTCATCCGCTTATTGCAAAACGGTTAAAAGACGAAATCATGAAAAAAGCTGTAATACCATATTATGAACGCAACGATTTCTGGTGGCAGGGTTTGGATGGAAGCCGTGATGTAAACAACTGGAATCCATGGACAAACCACAATATGCTCACAGCAATTTTAATTCTTGAAGATGATCAGACAAAAAAAATAAAGGGTGTTGAAAAGGTTGTTAAATCGCTCGACCAGTTTATCAATGTTTACCCCAATGACGGTGGTTGCGACGAAGGCCCGTCATACTGGGGCAGGGCAGGAGCTTCTTTGTATCAATGTCTTGATTTACTCAAACGGGCCACCAACGGCAAGTTTGATGTATATGACAACCAGCTTGTAAAGAATATGGGAAGCTACATTTACAAGGCTTACATTGAATACCCGTACTTTATCAATTTTGCTGATGCCGATGCAACAACCGGTGGCCGTCCGCAAATTATTTACAGTTACGGAAAAGATATTGGCGACCCGGTTATGCAAAAGTTTGGCGCATTTCTGGCTAAAAAACAGGATTGGGGAAAAGATCTTCCGGAAGGAAAAGTGGATGAACAAATTATGCAACTAATGCACCTCAAGGAAATTGAAAATGCCGAAGCCGAAGATGCTTTGATCAGCGATTTCTGGCTGCCCGAAACACAGGTTGCCGGCGCCCGCGACAAAGCAGGTTCATCAGATGGATTCTTTTTTGCTGCAAAAGGCGGACACAACGCCGAAAGCCACAACCACAACGATTTGGGAACCTGCGTTTTGTATTTCGATGGCAAACCCTGTCTGGTTGATATTGGCCGCGAAACCTACACCGCCAAAACTTTTAGCAGTCGCCGTTACGAAATCTGGACCATGCAGTCGCAATACCACAACCTGCCAAAAATTAATGGTGTCGATCAAAAAGAAGGACGTGAATTTGTGGCTACCAATTCAACCTTTACTGCCGATTCAAAAAAAGCAGTTTTCTCAACCGATATTTTTAAAGCATATCCCGAAGAAGCAGGCGTAAACAAATGGATTCGCACGTACACGCTCGAGCGAGGGAAAAAATTTACAATCCAGGATAACTACAGTTTGAAGGAAGTGAAAACACCATCAACTTTAAACTTTGTAACCAATTGCAGGGTAAGCGATAAAGGCGCCGGAATTTTATTACTCGAAGGCGAAGGTTTTACGATGAACATGAATTACAACGCCAAAAATTTAACGCCAAAAATAGAAGTAACAGAAATCACCGACAGCGGTTTAAAACGCTACTGGACCACAATTACAAGAATTGTTTTCACCATAAACAACCAGAAAACAAGCGGTAAAGATGAGATTGTGATTACGGAGGCTAAATAATTGAAACGGATAGTTAAACCACAAAGTGGTTAAACAACAATAGCCACGGGTGAAACCCGTGGTTGATTTGAAAAACGAATCCTCAACCCTGAAAGGTGGTTGAATATTTAAAATAGCAAATATGATCCGATCAAAAATATTCAATGCAGGTGTTTTATTAGCCGGTATTTTTCTTGGTTCGGTTGTCGCCTGTAATAAAGAAACACCCGTTTCAACCATTTCAACAGCCGAACAACTATACATAATCGAAACTGCCACCGCTTATCTCGATAGTTTGCCGGTTACGGTTACCGCAGCAATTTGCGAACGCAGCGCCGGTGGTCCTCACGATTTTTATTCCGAAGGCGATTACTGGTGGCCCGACCCTGAAAATCCCGAAGGACCCTACATTCAGAAAGACGGACAAACCAATCCGGACAACTTCGTTGCACATCGTTTGGCGATGATTCGCTTGAGCGGGATTGTTGCCATGCAAACTTCGGCATATTTGTTAACCGGCGACAGGAAATTTACCGAAGCCACGCAAAAACACCTCGCAGCCTGGTTTGTAAATCCCGAAACCCGCATGAATCCAAGCCTGTTGTATGTTCAGGCTATAAAAGGGAAAGTTACAGGCCGTGGTATCGGAATTATCGATGCAATTCATTTAATCGAAGTAGCGCGTTCTGTCGAAATTCTTGAGAAAAATGGTGTTCTGCCTGACGAAACAAATGCAAAAGTTAAAGACTGGTTTTCTGAATTTGTTACCTGGCTCACAACCCACCAGTACGGAATTGACGAAATGAACGCCAAAAACAACCACGGCACCTGCTGGGTAATGCAGGTGGGAATGTTTGCAAGGCTTGTGGGCAATAAACAGGTTTTGGAATTGTGCCGCGAACGTTTCAAAAATGCGTTGCTTCCCGGACAAATGGCTTCCGATGGCTCTTTCCCGCTCGAACTGAAACGCACAAAACCCTATGGTTATTCGCTTTTTAACCTCGATGCCTTTTTTACCTGTGCTGAAATCCTATCTGACAAAGACAATAACCTCTATGCATATTCAACCCCCGATGGATTAAATTT
>DAOPKR010000104.1:0-16524 GCA_035391305.1 Draconibacterium sp. | reverse complement strand
CTTTTCTAATTACAATACCGTTTAATGATATTATATGCGCCGTAAATGCCAAGTTCGCCTGCACGGCTGAGATCGAGGGCGCCACCTTCGAGGTCGTCCATGTAAATTTTTGTGAGGCCGCGGTTAAAATAGGCTTCGGCAAATTCGGGTTCAAGTTCAATGGCGTGGTTTAAATCTTCGATGGCAGTTTTATATTCGCCAAGCCTTATGTTTATAAATGCCCTGTTGAAATAGCCAAAAAAGAAGGCAGGATTCAGCGTTAATGTTGTCTGGTAATCTTCAAGAATCAGTTTGTAGTCAAGTGCCGCGGGTTCATTGCTTTTATTGGCGTTGTCGAGGTTTCTTGCACCAATTTTCACACTCATTTCGTTATTTAATCCGGCGAGAATTTCAATTTCCTCAAGCATTTTATAACGGCAGTTTGCCCGCACAAAATATGCTATTCCCTGTTTGCTGTCCATGTCAATAGTTCGGTTTAAATCATCAAGCGATTTGTTGTAGTCGCCGGTTAAACTGTAAAAAATACCGCGGTTCAAATAGTTGTGGCTGCTTTGCTGTATCCTGATTTTCTCGTTAAAAAAGAGGATGAAATTTTCAAAAACCGG
Source organism: Draconibacterium sp. (assembly GCA_035391305.1). Classification (GTDB taxonomy): domain Bacteria; phylum Bacteroidota; class Bacteroidia; order Bacteroidales; family Prolixibacteraceae; genus Draconibacterium. The sequence goes on along the minus strand of DAOPKR010000104.1, from coordinate 15,919 downwards.
TCGGTAACCTGCATTCGATTTGTTTGAAATTGTAAAAAGCGGATCGTAATTGTTTTGCTCGTTTATTTCGTTTATTGCCGAGTTGTAGTACTGAAAGCGATCATAATCAACTGCATTTTTTTCGAATGCCGAAATAATAAAAATGGGTTGCAAATCAATCACAATATTCCTGTTTTGCACAAGTCCGTCATCAACTTCTTCATCATCGCCGGGCAATTCGCGCGAATCTTCAATCATCAGGTTTACACGACGTTTGTCTCTTTTGTTGTCGGGTTCGTCATCATCAAAAAAACTTTTTTCCTTTTCTTCGCTTTCTTCATCACCCGAAACGTTGTTTTGAGCAGTAGCGGGGTTTGGCTGATTTTGATTGTTCAGGGTAGAATCCTGTGCGCTTTGGTTTGCCGACGCCGGATTTCCCTGGTTGTTTTGTTGGTTTTGACTTGTCTGCTGGTTCCTGTTCGATAGCGGGTATTTTTGGTTAAAAGCCTGTTTTTCGGCTTCAATTCTCTGGCTTTCGATATCGAATTTAGGATTTAGCTGGGCAGCAATGCTGTAATCGTTTTGGTAGCCGGGGAGCTTCAGTATTTCTTTTGCCATGGCGCGGTTAAAATAGGCGCTTGCCATTTCGGGGTTTAACACAATTGCCATATCGTAATCCATTATTGCACCACGGTAATCTTCAAGTTTCTGTTTAATTATCCCGCGGTTGTTAAATGCCAGTGCGTTTTTTGGGTCGAAATTTATGCTTTGGTCATAATCGCGCAAAGCCGAGGCATAATCGTTCAGTTCGAAACGTGCAATCCCGCGGTTTAAATACGCGGCTGCATAATGCGGCCTGATTATGATCACTTCATTTAAATCTTTAATTGCACCTTTTATGTCGCCGCTGACAATTTTGGCGTTGCTGCGGTTCATTAAAGCGTAAGTCGATTTTGGGTTTACCCTGAGTGCCTGGTTATAATCTTCAATCGCACCTTCAATATTTTTTTGTGCCAGTTTTGCTATCCCGCGGTTGTTGTAAATGTTTTCATTGTCGGGGTCAAATTCAAGTGCACGGTTGTAATCGGCAATGGCTTTTTTATAGTTTTTCAGGTTGTGGTAGGCCATTCCACGGTTCATGTATGCCTGCGGATAAAAAGGTTTTATATCAATGGCTGTGTTGTAATCGTTAATTGCCCCGCGGTAATCTTCGAGCTGGTGTTTGGCAATTCCCCTGTAAAAATAGGCTTCGGCCAAATGAGGTTTAAAACGCAAAACAATATTGAAATATTCAATTGCGCCTGTGTAATTGCCAATTTGTGTACGTGTTTGTCCAACCCGCATGTAATGGTCGATGTTCATTTGTGCTTCCGCCTGTAAAATCAGGGAAAACAAAAAAAACAATATTGTGATTCTTTTCATTCTTTTTTCAAACTGAGCTGACAAAAATAGCATTTTACATGTTTAGCTTCTGCTTTGATTAATTTTATTTAACTTTTGCCCCAAAATACCTGATTTTATGTGTGAAAGATGCAACTGGGGGAATACAAATCCCCTGATGATTAAATACCACGACGAAGAGTGGGGAGTGCCGCTGCACGATGACCGTAAACTGTTCGAATTCTTTGTTCTCGAAGGTTTTCAGGCTGGACTAAGCTGGCAGATTGTGTTAAATAAAAGGGAAGGTTTTCGTGAAGCGTTTGACCATTTCGACCCCGAAATTGTGGCTGGTTATGACAGGCAGAAAATGGATGAATTGATGAATAACACTTCAATTATTAGAAACCGTTTAAAAATTGCGGCTTGTATAAACAATGCCCGCTGTTTTCTTGAAGTGCAAAAAGAGTTTGGCAGTTTCGACAGGTATATCTGGAAATTTACAGATTACAAACCCATAATAAACAGTTTTAATCACCTTTCTGAAATTCCGGCAAAAACACCGCTTTCTGATATGATTTCAAAAGATTTGAAAAAAAGGGGTTTTAAATTTGTTGGCTCAACTGTGATTTATGCACACATGCAGGCTACCGGAATGGTAAACGACCACCTTGTTAATTGTTTCAGATATCACGAAGTTAATTCAAAATAAAAATCAAATTTTGAACTTCTTATTTTTACGGTCTTTAAAAGGAATTTTGACGTGGAAAACAAAAAACAGGATGATTGGTTGAATTCATTTTGTAAAAAAATTGAAAAATAAACGATAGGGAAATTTTATTTTCTATTTTTGAAGGCTTTCAAAAAGAAGTAATTGGAAGGGATTTAAGAATGAAGTTACATGTTGCCATAAGCGTATTTTTTGCAGTTGTATTTACAGTTTCAGGTTTTGCCGGAAACAATATAAAAGGAGATAAAACAGCCACATCTCCGGCTTATGTTTTTGAAGAAGAAATTGTTTTGCCGGCTACTTCGGTAAAAGATCAGTACCGGACCGGAACCTGCTGGTCGTTTTCAACCATATCGTTCCTCGAATCGGAAATGTTGAGGCTTGGAAAACCTGAAGTTGATCTTTCTGAAATGTTTGTTGTGCGGCACACCTATTCTGAAAAAGCAAAAAGATACATTCGGTTGCATGGCGAACTTAGTTTTTCTGCAGGAGGGGCATTTCACGATGTGACCAATATTATGTCGCAGTATGGAATAGTTCCTGAGTCAGTTTATTCGGGTTTGAAAGATGGACAGAAAAAACATGTTCACAGTGATATGGATAATGCTTTGGTAAATGAGGTAAAAGATATTGTGAACAACAAGGAAATTGATTTTCAAAAAGTTTGCAATAAAACAATTGATTCTACGCTTAACAGTTACCTTGGCGAAATCCCTGAAAGTTTTGAATATGAAGGTATAAATTATACTCCACAAAGTTTTGCAAGCGAATATGTAGGTTTGAATATGAACGATTATGTCGAAATTACATCATACACACATCATCCGTTTTACACAAAGTTTATTTTGGAAGTTCCTGACAACTGGTCGTGGGATGAATTGTATAATGTTCCGTTTAACGAAATGGAAGAAATAATTGACTATTCGCTTGAAAATGGTTACACAGTTGCCTGGGCAGCCGATGTAAGTGAAAAAGGTTTTGCGACAAGTAACAAGGGTTTTGCAGTTTTACCGGTTGCACCGGCTGAAAAAATGGATGAAACAGAATTTGCAAGATGGCAGGCACTTTCTGAAAAAGAAAAAGACAGGGAATTATATAAACTTGATAAACCTGTAAAAGAACTTGAAGTTACTCAGGAAATGCGTCAAACAGCATTTGATAATTACGAAACTACCGACGATCATGGTATGCATATAATTGGCATGGCAAAAACCAGCGACGGGAAAGTCTTTTATAAAGTGAAAAATTCGTGGGGCGACTATAATAAATTCGACGGATATTTTTATGCATCGAAACCTTATGTTGCATACAAAACCATGTCGCTGATGGTACATAAAGACGGAGTTCCACCGGCAATCCGTGAAAAATTAAAGCTTTAATGAAAGGCCCTGCAGAAAAATCTGAAGGGCTTTTTTATATATTTGGAATCCAATCTAAAACGCTGCAATGATAAACCGGATATGCTGTTTTTTAATCATAATATTTCCATTATTTGTAAATGCACAATCAGCGGATGACGATATGTCCTGGTGGAATGAGGCTCATGGCTGGGAAGAGGGCGACCCCGGATGGCGAAACTGGATTAAAATTACACCCGGTTACCTTGGCCCTAACGCATTACCGGTGCCCGAAGTAAAACGAGGCTTTTTAAATAAAAAAACAGAGTTTGAACTCACCGCTTCAAGTCATTTTTTGAAAGGCGACCCAACCCAGGATATTTCAGGAAGACTTTTTGTTCCGTTTGCGCAAAGCCGCATTGCCGTTGAACTCTACGGAGTTATTGTTGAACATTTCGCTTTTTCGGAAGAAATAAGGGATGAACGTTTTGCCCGTATCGAAGATGGAAAAGGCCTGGCAACGGGCGATTTATATTTCAGTACACTCATTCAGCTTGTTAAAGAAAAAAAGTTTCCCAATACTTTGCTTCGCATGGCGTGTAAAACCGCTTCGGGTAACCAGTTCAAGGGAGCCCGGGTTGCCGACGCCCCTGCTTATTTTTTCGATCTCAGCTTTTCAAAAAATTTAGGAAATACTGAAACCGGTTTGTTTCGCCCGTTTGGTCTGGCTGGTTTTTACAGTTGGCAAACCAATGATGAACTGAACCTGCAGAATGATGCATTTATGTATGCACTCGGGGCTGATTTTGAGCGCCGCAACCTGTTGTTATCTGCTTCGTGGTCGGGCTATTCAGGCTATAAAAATGAACGCGACAAACCCATGCAACTCAATTTTGAATTTCGAAAAGACTATAATCGAAAAGCTTTTAGGATTCAGTACACACATGGTTTACGCGATATAGAATACAAAACCGTAAGGGTTTCCTTTATCTGGAAAATGAATCCGGTGATTTAAATCCTGTTTTTTATCATCCTGTTTTGCTTAACTTTACCGTTTCATAAAAAACAATTCTTTCTGAAAACAAAAAAGTTGAAATAATGAAGAAACTTTCGCTTGTAATTTGTGTATTTAACGAAGAAGAAAACATAAAACCCCTTGCCGGTCAAATAATTGCAGCCCTGAACAATATCAACTTCGAAGCTATTTTTGTGGATGACGGATCAACTGACAGGACCCGCGAAGAAATAATCAGTATTAACGATGAACGTTTTGTATTGGTTGAATTGAAACGCAATTATGGACAGAGTTCAGCTTTGCAGGCTGGTATCGATCAGACACAGGGCGAATATGTTGTTTTACTTGACGGTGATTTACAAAACGACCCTGCAGACGTACCGATGATGCTGAAAATGATGGTTGAAGGAGAGTGGGATATGGTTGCCGGGGTGCGGGCAAATCGTAAGGATGGTATGTTTCTTAGAAAGGTTCCTTCAAAAATTGCCAATTATATGATACGGAAATCCACAGGTATTCATATGAAGGATTTGGGGTGTACCTTAAAAATATTTACAAACGAAACCATTAAAAGCATTCATATTTACGGTGAGTTGCACCGTTACATTCCTGCTTTGATAGCTTTGGAAGGCGCTACGAAAATCACCCAGGTTGACGTAAACCACAGGCCACGTGAGTTTGGCAGTTCAAAATACAATTTGGGAAGAACAACACGTGTAATGAGCGATTTGATATTGATGGTTTTCTTTAAAAAATATCTTCAGCGCCCAATGCACTTTTTTGGAACCGTTGGAATTGTAACCCTCGGAATTGGCGTACTTATAAATTTATACATGTTTATCCTTAAAGTATTGGGCCACGATATTTGGGGAAAACCACTGTTATTGCTGGGCATTTTACTCGTTATGGGCGGAATTCAGTTTATAACCATCGGTATTATTGCCGAATTGCAAATGCGAACTTATTTCGAGTCGCAGCATAAAAAACCATACCGGGTGAAACGTGTTGTGCATACAAAGAAAAATGTTAATCTGAGATTGTTTTAATCCTGTTCTTTTTCAATAATTTATGGCGTGAAAATTGAGCGTGAAAAACGGTTTAATTAATTTCGTAAAAAATCAAAAATCATGAAAAAAGAAATTCTGTTTTCCATTGTTTTTTCGTTTGTTTTTATGTTTTCATTGCAGGGTATTTCACAGGAAAGGCTGATGAACGGACGTGTTTTTACCTTCGACAGTATTCCGCTAATAAACGCAAGCGTTGAAGTAAAAAGCACAAAACAGGTTGTTACAACCGACACGCTTGGTAATTTTTATGTTTTGTGCCAGCCTGATGACGTTTTAAAAGTTTCGGCCAGAGGCTTTAACTCAGAAAAGGTAAAACTGAATCCAAAACTGAAACTGGCGCTTGTTAATCTTAAACTAAAACCAGGCGAAAAAAACCGTGAAATTGCAATTGGTTACGGACACGTAAAAGATTCAGAGAAATTGAACGCAGTTGCAAATTTAAACAGCGGCGATATGGATTTTTCGCAATATTCAAATCTTTATGAAGTTATCCGCGGACGGTTTGCCGGAGTTCAAATTATAAGTGGCGAAATTATTATACGCGGGCAAAACTCAATTAACAGTAGCAGCGCAGCTCTGATTGTTGTTGATGGTGTTCCGTCGAACAGTAGCGTTTTAAGTTCTATTCCACCAATTCAGGTAAAAAGTATAAATGTTATAAAAGATGGCAGTTCAGCAATTTATGGCTCACGTGGCGCCAATGGCGTAGTTTTAATTGAAACAAAAAAGGGAGGCGATAAATAGCCGAAATATAAACTGATGAAAAGGTAATTATTCGCTGGCTTCCATTGTTTTACACGAATATTCAACCTGCCGCATTACATTTTCATGTTCTTCTTTTGTAAAATGCCTGTATTTTCCGGGTTTCAGGTTGTTGAGCCTGATATTCATTATGCGTATCCTTTTTAATGTTTTTACTTCGTAACCCAGGTGATTGCACATGCGCCGGATCTGGCGGTTAAGTCCCTGCGTAAGTATAATGTTAAATGAAAAATCGTCAATCATTTTTACCTCACATTTTTTTGTAACAGTGTCAAGAACAGGCACTCCATTTCGCATTTTATCAATAAAATCCTGTGTTATTTTTTTGTTGACAGACACAATGTATTCCTTTTCGTGGTTGTTTTTTGACCGCAGGATTTTGTTTACAATATCGCCGTCGTTTGTCATAATAATTAATCCTTCACTTGGCTTGTCGAGCCTGCCGACCGGAAAAATCCGTTCAGGATAATTAATAAACCCGATTATGTTGCCTTTGATACTTAAATCGGTTGTTGAAGTAATACCAACCGGTTTGTAAAAAGCAAGATAAACGGGTTTAACTTTATTTGTGATTTGAATCCCTTCAACAAAAATCGTATCCGCTCCGGAAACCTGCAATCCCAGACCTGCAACTTCTCCGCTCACTTCAACTTTTCCTTCTTCAATCAACCTGTCGGCTTCGCGTCGTGAACAGTAACCTGTTTCCGAAATTGCCTTGTTTAAACGTGTTGTTTCCATCGCCGGCAAATATAGGGAAAAGGTTAAATGTTAACGGAGTAATTTATCTTTTTTGTGATTCTGATTTTTCAATGTTCATGTTTTGTTTCGCTTTTCTGTAAATCAGACAATAAATAATATGCTGCATTCATTACAATTTGGGCATTTTCGGGAATTGAATCAATAAGTCGGATTTCAACATAACCTTCATCAGCAACACCTGGAATAACTTCGATCATGCTAAATGCCCAAGCTTCATTTTCTTCAATGTGTTCAGCCTCATTATTTTTATTATCATTTTCAATGGCAGCTTCATGGTTGTGTTCACCGGCATGCAGATATTTTTCAGCAACATCATTGTTTTTGATAAATATGTATGACTTTGTGCCTTCAGTAACAACAGCCGATTCGGGCAGCGCTTTTGTAAAAACCTGATCGGTATGAATATGCCCCGAAACATAAACCCCCGGAATAAGATTGTCATTTGGCCTATCGATTTTTGCATGCACCAAAACGGCTCTTGTGTCATTTTGAAACTCTTTGGCAATAGCAAAAATCTTCGCTTCAAATTCTTCTTCCGGATGATTTGATACTGTAAAATCTATTCTCTGTCCGATTTTTAAAAGATGAATATCTTTTTCATACACCTGAAAATCAGCATGTATATCGCTGTTGTCGGACACGGAGAACATTTTTGTTTGAGCATCGACAAATGCGCCCATTTTGATGTTTACTTCGCTTACATAACCCGAAATAGGCGATTTAATTTCTATTTCCCTGAATATTTGTCCATTCTCTATGGATTTAACATCCATATTCAGCATTTCGAGGCGGGTTTTTAACCCACTGTATTTTGACTGCATGGTTTTGTAATCGGCCTTTATTTGCTGATAATCTTTTCCGGCACCCACTTCATTATCAAATAATTGTTTCTGTCGTTCATATTCCTGCTGAAGAAAAACCAACCTGTTTGCGGCTTCTGAAAATTCTTCCTGTAATAAAATGTAATCAGGATGTTCCAATGTTGCAAGAACCTGGCCTTTAGAAACTTTATCGCCATGAAATACTTTTATTGATTTCACATTTCCCCCGATAAAAGCAGTAATGTCAGCTTTGCTTTTTGGCGATACTTCAAGTTGTCCGTTGGTTTTTACCAAAGTTGTAAGGTTTCTGTCCTGCAAACTGCCCAATTTCAAATCAAGGGCATCTCTCTGAGCTTTGCCCAGAACAACAACACCTTCCGGAAGTTCGTTTTCATGTTCACTGTGTTCGTGATGTTCATCGGCCTTTTTATTTTGGTTAACACACGAAGTCAAAATAACCAGAACTGCGGTTATAATTGATATACCTGTTTTAATTTTCATTTTATTTTCCTGTTAAGTAATTTATTTCTGTTTCAAGAATCTGTAATTCCGATTGATTCATAAAAAATTCCTGTTTGGATGCAATCGCGGCTTCAATGTTTTGGATAAACTGTATGTAATCAATACTTCCAAGTTTATAGGAAAGATTTGAAGCATTTATTTGTTCGTCAGCCAAAGGCAGGGCTTCGTTTTTATAGTATAAATCAATCTTTTGCAAAGTTTTATACCGGTTTATTTTTTGTTTTAATACTGATTTTGTTTCAAGTTCAGCCCGTTTGTAATCCTGTTCGGCAATTTGATAATCAACAAGGGCCGCTTTGGTTTTTCCTTTCTGCGAAAAGAAAACCAGGGGCACCGAAATTCCTGCCTCAAAACCATAAAATCCGTTTACCCCATCTACAGTTTGATTTTTGTAGGCCACATCAAGTTTTGGCAAATAACCGGTTTTTTCAGCCTTCCATTGCTTTTCTGCCACGTCAATATCCTGCTCAAAAAACTGAAGCGCCGGATTATTTTCGATATTTACAGAATCAGATAAAGCGGGCTGATAACTTTCATCAATTGAAATATCAAAAACAGTATCGAGCAGCAGGTACTGATTTAATTTTTCAAAAGCAACTTCATTTTCGCTTACCGACTGTTGAATTGCAATTTGCAATTGTTTGTGTTTTCCCTGGGCAGCCAGATATTCAAGTTTCGATGTTTGCTGGGTTTTATATCTAAGTTCGGCAGCTTTTAAAAAGTTTATATAAATACTGTCCAACTCCCGGAACAACAGTAGGTTTTGCTTCGATAAAACCAAATTGAAATAGGCAGCGGATACATCCTTTACAAGTTCTTTTGTAGTTAAATTAAGTCCGGCTTCTGCCAGTTTAATATTCGATTCATTCAAATTAACTTTAGCTGCAATACCAAATACATCAATATCTGACTGACCAATTCCAATATTTGTTTTAACACCGGTCATTCCGTTTCCCACTTCTTCAGCCGATGTAAAAACCGATGTTTTTCCCAAATCGCCGGCAGTTGCTTTTAAAGCTTCCTGTTTTTGAATCTTAAGTTTAGCTGCTTCAATGGATGGGTAATTTTGAATTGCCAGCTCAATAGCCTGATCAAGGTTCAGAACCCGGGTTTGTGCCTTAATTTCATGCGGAAAAACAAACAGGCCAACAGCAATGATTACCGGTGCCACCAATTTTTTTGAAAATTCTGTTTTTGATTTTTTAGATTCAACCCACTGGTATAAAACAGGCAGCACTATTAATGTTAACACGGTTGCTGTAAGCATTCCACCTATAACAACCGTTGCAAGAGGACGCTGCACTTCAGCCCCGGCTGATGCAGAAACCGCCATTGGAAGAAATCCAAGCACATCGGTTGAAGCAGTTAACAGAATTGCGCGAACCCTGCGAACAGAACCATTAAGAATAATATCTTTCAACGAAATATTTCCCTCTTTTTTAAGCTCGTTAAAACTACTCACAAGCACAAGTCCGTTCATTACAGCTACGCCAAACAATACAATAAAACCTACCCCGGCAGAAATACTAAACGGCATTCCCCGCAGATAAAGTGAAAATATGCCACCAACTGCCGCAAACGGAATGGCCATATAAATCATTAACGATTGTTTTAAAGATTTCACCGCAGCAAAAACCATTAAAAAGATTAAAGTCAGCGCCAGTGGAACAACAACTGATAACCTTTTCGTGGCTCTTTCCAAATTCTCGAATGCGCCGCCATAACGAATGTAATATCCGGCGGGTAAGTCAAGTTCACTGTCAAGTTTTTGCTGAATTTCTTCAACCAGCGATTTAACATCACGCCCTCTCACATTAATTCCCACATAAGTTCTTCTGTTTGTGTTGTCGCGGCTGATTTGCATCGGTCCCGGCTGATAACTTATATCAGCCACTGCATTCAACGGCACCTGGTTCCCGTTTGGAATGTCAACATACAGGTTCCTGATATCGTTTATGTTTGTGCGGTGCTCCCTGTCAAGGCGAACAACAAGTTCAAACCTTTTTTCACCCTCATAAATTACACCGGCGCGGCTTCCGCTAAAGGCAGTTTCCACAAGCTTGTTCAAATCAGAAATATTTAAACCATACTGCCCTAGTTTGTTCCGGTTGTATTGAATGGTAATCTGTGGTAAACCCTGGGTTGCTTCTGCCCTTATATCGCCAACACCTGAAATTCCGGTTACAAGTTTTTCGATTTCAGAAGCTTTTTGAGCCAAAATATCAAGGTCTTCACCATAAATTTTTATAGCCAAATCTTCCCGTACACCTGTAAGCAATTCATTAAACCGCATTTCAACAGGCTGAGAGAATTCGTAATTTATACCGGGCAGGGTATTTACCGTTTCTTCGAAAAGATGAAGCAGTTCTTCCTTATCTTTTGTAGCCTTCCATTTGTCGCCGGGTTTTAATATTATAAAGCAATCACCAATATCAATGGGCATGGGGTCAGTAGGAATATCAGCCACACCAATTCGCGTTTGAATCGACTCTATTTCATCAGGAAACTTATCCTTTAGCATTTTTTCAACCTTTGTTGATGCATCAACAACATCTGTAAGCGAAGTACCCGGTTTCATAAGAATATGCATGGCAAGGTTGCCTTCATCAAGTTGCGGAATGAACTCACCACCCAGCCGGTTAAAAGTAAAAGCTGCAACTGTTAGTATAATTAATGCTGATAGAATTACAAATCCACCTTTGCCCAGCGACCAGTTTAAAACAGGGCGGTAAAAATTTTCAAGCCGGGCTACAATCCTGTCTCCAATTGTTTTTTTACCGGTTTTGGGTGGGTGCAGTAACAAGGCTGTCATCATTGGAATGTAGGTCAGGCATAATATTACAACACCTAAAACGGCAAAACCGAATGTCATTGCCATCGGCCTGAACATTTTTCCTTCAACTCCCTGAAGTGCCAGCAACGGAATAAAAACAATCATAATGATAATCTGACCGAAGAAAGCCGAGTTCATCATTTTGCCCGAGGCTTTAAGTGTTAAATCATCTTTTTGTTTTTGCAGGAGTTTTGTTCCAATTAGTTTTTTATCGTGCAGATAGAAAATCATGCTCTCCACAATAATTACAGCTCCATCAACGAGTATTCCGAAATCGATTGCCCCCAGACTCATGAGGTTTGCCCACACATTAAAGATTTTCATCATGATAAATGCAAACAACAGCGACAGTGGGATTGTAGTGGCAACAATAAATCCGCCACGGGCATTTCCTAAAATAAAAACCAAAACAAAAATTACGATTAATGCTCCTATTATCAGGTTTTCGGCAACAGTTGCAGTTGTGTTTTTTATCATTTCGGAGCGGTCGAGGAATGGCACAATTGAAACACCTTCGGGCAATGATTTTTGAATTAACGCAATCCGTTCCTTTACCGCACCAATTACTTTATTCGAATTCTCACCTTTAAGCATCATTATTATTCCGCCAACTGCTTCCCCTTCACCATTCCGGGTGAAAGCGCCATAACGTATGTTGCTGCCAAAGTTTACTTCAGCTACATCACGCACAAATACAGGTGTGCCGCCAGTGTTTTTTACAACAATGTTTTCAATGTCCTTTTTCGATCTGGCCAAACCTTCACCACGGATATAATTCGCCTGATGATTTTTTTCAATATAAGCACCCCCTGTATTTTGGTTGTTTTTTTCGAGCGCATTGAAAATTTCTCCCATCGTAATATTCATGCTCCGAAGTTTGTCGGGATTTATTGAAACTTCATACTGTTTGGCATTTCCGCCAAATGAATTTACCTCAACAACACCCGGCAGCATTGCCATTTGTCGTTTTACTATCCAGTCCTGAATAGTTCTCAACTCCATTGCATTATACACTGTATCATAAGCCGGGTCAACCACAAGCGTATATTGGTAAATTTCTCCCAGCCCTGTACTGATTGGCGACATAAACGGTTCGCCAAAACCTTCCGGAATGCTTTCCTTTACTTCAGATAAGGCTTCACTCACCAATTGCCTGGGCAGATATGTTTCCATATCATCTTCAAACACAATGGTTACAACTGAAAGCCCGAATCTTGAAATTGAACGGATTTCGATTACACCGGGTAAGTTTGACATTGAGAGTTCCACAGGGTAGGTAACAAACTGTTCGATATCTTCTGTGCCTAAATTGGGAGCAACAGTTATTACCTGTACCTGGTTATTTGTGATATCGGGCACAGCATCGAGCGGAATTTGTGTCATCGAATAAATACCCGCTATTATCAGGGCAACGGTCATCAACCCTATAAATAGTTTGTTCTTTATTGAAAAATATATTATTCTGTTTATCATTTCATATTTATTTTACTTGTTCAAAATTGGTTGTATCGCCTGTTTCACGGTCTGCTTTATATAATTGCACTTTAGTTGTAATGAAACTGGCAATATTCGACTTAACTTTTTCCTTTATCGCAATTCACTCATTAACTTTTAAAACTGAATGGACTGAAGAGAAAATGATGATTTAAACTACTTTGTTGCCATTCAGTATTTACAGATTTATTTTAAGACACACAGTAAGTTTAGCCCGTTCTTCTTTTCAATCGAATACATTGTTTTACCAAATATATTTTAGCAGAAAACCTTTAGCTTCAGAAAATTGGAATTGACACTTCAAACAGAAAAAGTTCGCTGAAACCAATCAGCAGATTCACTTTATTTTTTTGTTGATATCACACCTGTCGCATTTCGTTTGGTCGCAGGCAGCCCAGGCATTTTTTACATGCAATAAAAATCAAATGATAAATACAGCATATAAAACAGCATCATCAGCTAAAAAAATAAAAAGAAGTTATGCTATGGCAGGAGGTGCCCTTAACGGACGGCTTGCCTGGAATAATTGTTTTTGGAGTGAAGTCTCAAAATAACATATTTTGAAACAGGTATTAACATTTACTTTTATATTTTGACTTGACTCATTGTAAAAATGATCGAAACAGTAATTGGTTTGCGCCGGGGAATCAGCAGGTAAATTGCCGGCTTTTTCAGAAATGAAAACATTAAAGGCATGACAATGTGAGTCAGGGTTTTCATCGTGTTTATCGGGTTTTGTATTTTCACATTCCAAATGTTCAGGATGCGAATCAATGGTATCAAAATGGTGGTGATGGGGAACAACTGCATGGGCAAAAATAATTAAGCCTGCAATCAGGTTAAAAAAGCTGCCTGTATGTATTCCTTTTAATGCCAACCGTACCAAAATTTAAAATGCTACTTATCAATTTGAACGTCAAATATACTTCAAAGTTTATAAAAATGGGACACTGTTTCACAAAGCGGCTGTATAAAAAATACCGTGGCCTGCAATCCACGGTATTTTCAACTCACACAGTTTAAGAGACAGTGCCTGACCAAAGGGAAATCAGCCCAGGCTAATCCGCAGCTGGCGAACCACCAAACCCGCCCTGTAATATATACAGTGTTGTAGTGCGCTTTTCATTTTAAAAATGTTCCGGTCGATAATAATTCTTTTTCATTATTTATTCTGTAAATATAATTTCCCGATTGGTTTATTTTTTTACCAATGTCATATAAGTCAGAATTGAACCAATCGTTTATAATCAATTGCCCTTTTGAATTAACTACTTTAATATTAAGCTTTTCTTTCGTTGGATTAGAGAATTTTATCTGTGATTCAGACGTAACTGGATTTGGAAAGACAATTGCCGAATGTTTCAGTTTATGTAAATCTGATATTCCTGTGGGAATAACTACTACGTCATTTATATCTTTTGCTGTACAACCAATTGCATCAGTAACCAAGCATGTATATCGTGTAGAAATGCCGGGTTTAGCATACGGATTTTTGACATTTGGATTGGATAAACCTGTTTCTGGAGTCCACTGATAAGTAAAGGGTGCAATGCCATTATAAATATTCAAAGGATTTAATTGTACACTGTCACCCAGGTTTATTTCGGGACTAAAATACAAAACGTGTACATTACTGACAGACGAAATTATGATTTTAACGCTGTCGGTTTTAGAATTAAAATCAGCATCGGTAACGGTCAAAACTAATGTAACAGTGTCATTGACAATTATACCGCAGTCTATAAACGGATTTGAAGTTGTACTGTCATTTAACAGTTCTGATGTTAAAATTCGATAATCGTAAAAATACACGGGCATTAATTCCCATTTATAGGTGTAAGGTTCTTTTCCCCCATTTGCCGTTGGATTTCCCCCAAGCCTGATTGTATCTCTACACATGCATGCAGTTGTGTCATTGCCTGCATTAACAGTTAATTGACCATTTACCTGTGTTGAAAATGAAATTAGTAAAATAAGAAATAAAATAATTTTAGTATTCATATGATTTTTTATTTAAAATTCTGACTAACGTCAAATTTTGTTGTTTTTATCTTGTATTCCTTTGTCTATAATACTTTCAGCCTCATATATTTCTTAAAATTTTCAAAAAAGTGCTAAAATTTTGTTGTCAGCAACAATATTTAATAAGCTCTGGAGAAATAGATAATTTAATTTTAAATCTATTTCGGAGGTGCTTATGTAGCGAATGTGATTTAACGATTGGCGGTATGAAACGGTTGGGTTTGCGGAGTTCGTCACTATCCACCGAGACAAAAACTGATGCGGGAACAAAAGCCTCGCAAACCATTGAACCCCAACTGTTTTATGATCGCGTGTTGGGCACCGTAATTTATTGTAAATCTGACTCATAGATACTGTTGTCATGCAATAAATTTACAAATCTTTGTTTATCAAATTCCCAATGTTTGTCTTTTCTTAATTTTTCTACAATTATCTGTTCAATTTCTTCATCCTTGAATTTCAGTAATTCTTCAATCACTTTGTAATATGGAGTTGTCCCGACGTCTTTAAAATCAGTCGTTTGTAAATATTTAATCAATGCAGGTTTTAATTTATCCACATACTCTGCTTTGTGCCAATTTGATAAATAAAAAATTGCATCTCTATTATTTTTCTCAAATGCAAGATATTCAATCTGTTTGTTATATGATTTCGGATAAATTCTGTTTTCCAATGCTCTTAAAATCAAAAGCCAATCAGAATTTGAATTAAATAATGTCAGGCTGTCAAGTTTAAATAAAACTGAATCTTTGGCTTTATCTTTAAAGTCAAGAGAATTCCAATATCTGTGGTAGAATTCTCTTGAAATTTTATCATTGCCTTTAATGTCAATCGAATATGTAGTTACTTCAGCATCATTATTTAAAAAAGTCTTGTAAATGGAATCAAGTCTTGAATATTTTCTATCAATCAATGCCCAACCAGCATAGCAACGTACGACAGCATTTTTGTGGTTTGTCAGTTTGATTAATCCTTTATTGTCTGCAATTTTTGTAAAAGTCAGATAATCCTGATACAATTTACTATTAGTCGAACCAAATCCAATATGTTCATATTGAACTTCATTTGTCGAAATAAATCGCTTCACAATCTCATCAACCGATTGAGAATATGATAATCCACTAAGAATCAAGAAATAAATCAATGTAAATATCTGTCGCATAGTCTCTTTTTTATTGTGCCCAACGGCTTGGCCATGTTG
>DAOPKR010000103.1:9602-16581 GCA_035391305.1 Draconibacterium sp. | reverse complement strand
TGTCGGCATTCAGGGTTTTCATATCAAGACCAATAAATTCCTGAGCTTTTTCTTTAGTTGCGATATCCGGATATGGAATTTCCTGGTTGAAATTATATGTAGCAAGTACCCGGGCCAGTTTAATTCGGGTTTCCTGAGCAATTGTGATACCTGTTGAAATTACCCTGCCCAATTCAATTGGCGAATGAAATGAAGCTCCGTGACTGGCGGCGGCATAATCCCAACGCCATTGTGCATGACGGATTCCCATCAAAATATCTTTCATTTCGCTTTCGGTTGCACCCAAATCCCAGGCTTTTTTTGCTTCAACATGTGCACGAACCAATTGTTCTTCCAATTTATTTCGGTTTTCTATTATTTTATCCTGTCGGTCGTAAACATTGGCCATTAAAGTTGAAGCTTCCTCGCGGTGGCAAACCTGGCACGAATTGGCAATGTTATTAAGTGGCGACTGCATTTTATGGTCTGTATATTTTTGTCCGCCTTCACTTTTATAAGGCATATGACAGTCAGCGCACGAAACACCGCGTTGTGCATGAATACCTGTCATATAAGTTTCATAACCGGGATGTTGTGCTTTTAACATCGGCGCTTTGCTTATTGCATGCGTCCAGTCACTAAATTCAATATTATCATAATATTCTTCCATTGCTTCAGCCGAAAACCCGTTATCCCACGGGAATTTCAAATAGTTGGCGCCATCTGCAACATGCTTGTCAAAATAATATTCAACATGACACTGCGCACAAACCAAACTCCGCATTTCCTGGTGGCTGGCCTTTTTAATGTCTTTGCCTATTCTTTCAAAAGCCTCAACCAAGGCGGGACGCGTAATAGTAAGGTTCATGGTTTCGTTGTCGTGGCAATCGGCACAGCCAATTGGGTTAACAACTTCAGCTCCCAATCCGGCCCACTGTCCGGTATAAAACTGAACAACTCCTTTTTGATTCATCAATCTTGGTACATCAGGACTTTTGCAAGTCATGCAGGTTGAAGGCATTGGACCGTCGGTTTCTGATTTGGGAGCGCCGGTACGCAAAGTATTTTGAACATCTTTTACTGCATAAAAATGACCGCGTCCCTGGTTGTAGTCTTTTGAAAAACCATATCCGGCCCAAAGTACTACCAGCCGTGGATCTTCTTCCAGCATATCAATCATTGTATTGCCGTTGTATTTACTTCTGAAAGTTGTATCGGCAGTTCCATAATATGACTGGAATTCACGGGGGTAATTTTCGCCCCAGACTTCATTTCGGGGTTCAAATTTTGCAATTTTATTTTTAGGAACATTTACGAACGCTGCTTCTGCGCGTCGTTCAACAATTGATGAGGCCAGCAGGCCAAGCAGGAAAACAACGACGATAGTTGCAAAAAACAGCAGCCATGCCAAAGCGGGGCGTTTTTCAGTGATTTTTAAAATTGAACTCATTTCTGTATAAATTTTTAGTTGTTTATATATTCTTTAATCCAGTTAGGTACAGGGCTTTCGGGGAGTGGTACTTTTGCGTTTGGTACACTCGAAAGACTGTTTACCCGCCCATGCGGAATTTCACGGTGGCATTCCCAGCATTTGCGGTCGGTGCGGTGTACGTCAAGCCCTTCAACCATCACCGCCAGTTTTGGGTCAGTAAGTAATTTTGAATGACATCTGACACAGTTATTGTGCACAACATTAGCTCCTTCTTCGTGAATGAAAATAACCTGTGGCTCTTTTCGAAGTGTGAAAATTGTAGCGTGTCTCATTCCATCTTTTGCCTTGAAATAGTATTTGTTGAACACATTGTTGTGCGGAACATGACAATCGTTGCAACTGGCTACCCTGCGGTGCGAACTGTGATTCCATGTAGCGTATTGTGGCGCCATAATATGGCAATTCGTGCAGGTTTCCGGATTGTCGGACAGATAGGAATACGCTTTCGAAACGTAAAGGATGAAAAATGAAATTCCCAAAAAAATTGCGGAAATCAGTATTACCGGAAATCTCCATTTTGGCGGAGGAAGTAGTTTTTTCAGCATTTTAAATTAAGTTGTATTCGAATACAAAAATGAAGTTGTTTATATATTTATTTTGTAACGAATGTTACAATTTTGAGAATTGCTTTTTTGATCAAAAAATTATTTAAAATCAAAATAAATAAGCATAACATGTTTTTCAGCTATTTATTAAAATGATCATTACATTTCAATATTGTTAATTTTGATACAGGAAATTTGAGACGGCTGCTTTTACCTAACCAAACAAATTACATTTGCGAACCAAAAAAAAAACTAACCATGAATAAAGTAGTACTGTTTTCATTACTGATTGTTATTTCATTCAATTCATTTTCGCAGGGATTTGTAACCGCAAAAAACGTAAAGGTTGATCTGGCGGGCTTTGTACGCAACGATTTTATTTTCGATTCACGCCGTAATTTTGACGCATGTGACCATTTGCTGGAAATGTACCCGCTGGAACCGGTTTACGATTCAAATGGGAAAGATATTAATGCACAGTCAAGCGCTCAGTTTTTGAATACTTTCTCGAGGATTGGTACAAACTTCTCGGGCCTTGAAATGGGCAAAACGAAAGTAAGCGCTTTTATAGAAATTGATTTTACCGGAGGAACAATGACGCCAACTGTCAGGCTGCGGCATGCCTACACGGTAATTTCCTGGCCAAAATCAAAGCTTTTGGTCGGAAGAACCTGGCATCCAACATTTATAGAAAAAGTATTTCCGGCAACTTTAAATGAAAATACAGGATTACCATTTCAGGTGTTTAACCGAAGTCCCCAGTTGCGTTTTACATATACCGCCGCAAAGGGACTTGATTTAATTGCCGCCGCAATATATCAATATGATTACAGTAACACCGGCCCATCAGGGAAAACATATCAATATCAGCGTGATGCAATTATTCCAAACCTTCACGGTCAGCTTCAGTATTACAATCAAAACTGGGTGTTGGGAACCGCAGTTGATTGGAAATCAATTCAGCCACGTACCTCAACCACCGGAACCACCGGCACATTTGTAACAAGTGAAAAACTTAATACCTGGGCTGCCTTAGCTTACATGAAATATTCGAAAGAAAAATTTATGGTGATGGCAAAATCAATGTTTGGACAAAACATGTGCGAAAGCCTTTTACCCAGTGGTTATGCTGTAGCATCACTGAATACTTTAACCGGTGCTGAGACATACACTCCACTGAATCATTTATATAACTGGATAAATTTTACCTACGGGAACGACTGGAAAATTGGATTGTATGCCGGATATCTCAAAAACCTGGGTACAAGTGAAAATCCTGTTGGACCATTCTACGGGATGCCATATTCTTCGGAAATTGACGTTATGTATAAAATTTCACCACAATTAATTTATACTTACAAAAACTTTATGTTTGGGGTTGAAATAAGCTGGACAACTGCTGCATATGGCGATACAGATTACAGTAACAAAGGAAAAGTAATTAATACTGAAAACGTCACCAACTTCAGAAACATGATTTCTATTGCCTATAAATTCTGATAAAGGTGCTAAATTTGAATTTTATCTTTCTTCTGAACCAAAATTAAACGAGAAGTATGGCATTCGAAATATCAGTTTTTCTAAAAAACAAAATAACCCATTTTGAGGAAATCACCCGAAATCTGAGGGATGAACATATAAATATCCGCTGTTTGACATTAACCAATATAAATCACGGATGGGGTACCTTAAATCTTCTGGTTGATGAACCTGAAAATGCTTTTCAGGTTTTAACAGAATCAGGAAATTCGGTTGTTTTGCGTGAAGTAATTGCACTGGAAATGAAAGATGAAGCAGGCGGACTTGATGAATTGCTGTTAGAACTTTCAAGAGCCGGAATTCATATTGAAAGTGCTTACACCAGATTGATTGCAGATAGTAAAACTGCAATTCTTTTGCTTGAAGTGCCTGATTTTATTGAAGCCACGCAAAGTCTGAAACGAAACAAAATTCCAATTGTTGACGATCGGCTCGTTTATGGAAAGTAGAAAAAATAAAGGATTCCATCTTTTTTATCAAGACAGAATCCTTTTCAACAAAAATTAAAACTGAAAATCGGATTTAAAAAAAGACTACAAAATTTGAAGTAAATTCTTTTTTACTTCAAATTTTGCAGTCTTTAATTTTCAGGTTTTACATATAAACGGCACTTCAACCAGTGGCGAAGTTCTTAAAATCCTAAATAAACCCAACTGACTTTTTAATGGGTCGATTGGCGCTTTTGCCGGCGGATTGTTAACATCCAAAACATTTCTGCTGAGTTGACCAGCGACAGTTTCATTGAATACGACAGCAGTTTTATCAACCAGCTTTTGCGCGTTGTTCCTGAAATTGTCGATATGTTCAAACGCATTTGTAATGTGCCCAAAAACTTCAACACATAAAACACTAAGCGATGAATCACGCGGCAATCCGTATAAATCAAGCATTTGTCTTACATCAGAATTTTTCCAAACGCCAAACGCCTGTTTTGTGCTTTCTTTTTCCCATGCAATTTGTTGAAACGAATTTTGCAGAACAAGTTCATTTGTAATATTAACTGTTGGCAATCCTTTTTCTTTAAGGTACAGATTCTTTTCTTCAAGTGAATGTTGAATTGCCGGAATCATTTCTTTTTCACTTCTTTCAGGCAATGGTTTAAGTTCCATTTCGTTCAGCAAAATATTCCTGTAATCCAGTCCGTCGGCCTGTTTTACCTGTGCATAAAGCAATGCCCAAATGCTTGTGTGTGGCGGTGAAGCAGTAACATTTCTACCGTTAAACACAGCCGTTGCGTACGGAGAATTTACTGTAATTACTTTTTCATTCCGGTTAAGCAGGCACGTAAGTGTTGGCGCCGGATGCTGCAACCCCGAGACCCGTAAAGCCCGGCCAAACCTGCCCTGCGCTGTGCTCCACAATTTATCGGTATGGCCGTATCTGAATTCGTAGGTAAATATGCCAAAAAGTTCAGGACTTTCATGGTGCATACCGGGAGGCAGCGGCAAAATGTAGTAATGGCGTGATGTGTCAATCGATTTCTCCATTTTTTGCATGGCATCTAATCCGGCATGGTCGTGCGCACTTTCAGGCGTTACAAACCTAATGTATTCTGGATTAAGCGAAAGTGGCTTTTCATTTGGCAAATCCATTAACGATGGATGGTTGTTGCTAATCAACTGATCGGGACTGTAGGCTAAAACGCGGCAAAAAAGAGCATCGCTTTTATCTTTTGGAGCTTTATCAAATTCAAGCCACAAATATCGTGTACGGGCTTCGGTTGCTGAATATTTTTCATTTCTGTTATACGGACTTAACGCAACACCTGCCCCAATTAACTTTGGTGTTTGCGTTGGATTGATTGTAGTTGGTAATTCAATTGCCTGTGTTTCGAATGCAGCATCGGCAAGTGGTGAATGTCCGGCATTAAATTGAGGTTCAATTAAATACTGAATTTCCACAGTTTCGGGGAATTTGCCTTCAGCAGGTTTGTTGTCAACAACGTCGATTAAAATAATCCGGCTGTAATCCCTGTGAATCAGCCCATCAGTTCCCTTTTGGATTGCCTGGAATGAAGCAACTTTTTTAAGTTCCAAATCACCGGTAAATTCATAAGATTTATTACTGATTGGAGTTATATCATTACCCAATCTTCTTCTCCTCCAAATATGAAAACTGCTTGGTGCGAGGCTGTCCCAACTCCAGTCGCGCCCAATATACAAGGTTGTGCAAACCAGCCAGTGATCATGCAGTTCGTGTTTGTTGGCAAATGTAATGCTGCTGTTGTCGGGCGACATGCTGTGCCTGATCATACTGCTGCACCAGAATTGTAAACGTTCGCCGTTTTCCGAAAGTAAAGTCAGTTCTTTTACTTTTACATCCAGCTGGCTTCCCAAACGGTGCACAATATCAGGCATTCCTTCATTTCCTCCCTGTAATGTTCTAAAAAGAATCGGGTCGAGATGAATTGTCAGCGGGTCGGGTTGAAGGTAAATTCCCTGCAATGTTTTAGCATTTTCAGTATCGGTAAAAATATCGTGTTCATTTTCAGATTCCTGACGCATATTTATAATGGTGGTTTTTCCAAACCTCGAATCTAAATTTGAATCATTTGCATTTTTATGTCCCCAGTAATTTGTTTTCTCTTCTCCAACAGCCCGCAAAGTCATCCTGATATTTCGGGCAGTGGGCAGAATAATTTCACCTTCTGTATTTGCAATAAAATCATTGTCGGCAACAACTGGAAAAGGAGCCGTTGTATTTGTAAGGTTTAAAACATTTACGTCTTTGTATGTAATTGGCACTTCAATTTCGCCGCTTGCAGAGTTTTCATTAAAAGCGCCAAATAACCTTGTGGTTTTGTACAGCGTAATGTAATGTTCGCGGCCGTTTTCACTGGCCAGATTATCCATTTTAAGTGTTTCTACTTCCACTTTTATTTCAACTGCAAATACATCAGGGTCGGGTATTCCAAAGGCTTTTGCGCCCGAGGTTCCGCCCGAAGCCTGCTGTGCATTTAAAATATCCTGCACCGAGGCAGCCAGCCTGTCAACTGCGTTTGTATATTTTCCGGTATAAACTGCAGCCGGGTAACCAAGCAACGGACGGGAAAGTATTAAAGAATTCCCCTCAAAATTGTTGTCATCAGTATTTGATTTTATTTCATCTTCATTTTGAATAGTTACAGCATTTGGTGAAATATATCTTTTAAACTGGGTTTTGCCGATATGACTAACAGAAAATCCCGGAAGGGTTGGTGTTAAAGGCGATGGAGTTCCGCCACTTATATCGGAAAGCCTCACACGGAAATGATATTCATTGCCATATTCGAGTTTTGTCTGCGTTTCAATTGCTGAATAGGTATCACTGATTTTGACTGGTGTATTTTTCTCTGCGTCGCTCTGGTAAATGCGCGCGGCAGTTTTATCGGGCAATACCACCGAAGTATTGTTCCAGTTGGCAAAATACATGGGCAACCAGTAAT
>DAOPKR010000103.1:0-9502 GCA_035391305.1 Draconibacterium sp. | reverse complement strand
GGCAATACCACCGAAGTATTGTTCCAGTTGGCAAAATACATGGGCAACCAGTAATTGTTTGCATCGTTTGTTCCATCGTAAATTTTTGTGGGATAAACCTGGTAGGGCAGTTCACCTTCGTATGCACCAATATCAATATTTTCCAGCAGCATATTACCGTTGCTTTTTATGGCATTCAGTGATTCCCACTCATTATCGGCTGCAGTACTCATTTTTACATCAATCTGATAACCCATAACACCAAGAGGTGCATCCAGTCGCTCATTTGTATTTTTATCAACTGCCATTTGTCGCAGGTACCAGATTAGAATTTGTTCATCTTCCCAACCCAGCCTGATACCAACTTCTTTTTGCGGATGAAAGCCATCCTGTTTTTCTCTTAACAGATTTCCGCTTACCGGCTGGTTGGCATGGACTATAGTTGCGAAACCCTCGTTAAAACGGGATGCTTCAATATACAACTCATCATAAATTCCAACCGGTGATTCACCTGTTTTAACAACAGGAAAAAGAACTGCTGCAAACAAGGTTCTCGCTTCATTTTCTTCCAGAACGGGAATTCTTGCCGCATATCTTTTTATAAACGGGCCTTTTATATCGGGCAACGAGTTAACTTGTTCCTGTGCATAATCAGTACCGTTTTGAATGTCAACATACAACCAGCCACCGTTTTTAAAGTCTCCGGGGGCAAGTTGAATCTGCGCTTCGTAAATTAAACCCGCTTGCCTTGCCATTAAAGGCTGACGCAATAAATGGGCATAAACTTTTCCCCAGCTCACTTTGTCGTCTTTTACAAAAGGAATGGGTGGTTTCTGGTCGCGCAGGGCACAAATATAGCTGTTGTCGGTTACCGCATTTTTTAACCTGGGTGCCGTAAAGTTGAAAGCGTTGCGATAGCTTTCAGGCAGATATTTACGGACAGCCAAATCTCTGTCCATTTCAGCTTTTGGCGCCGTGTGTTTCGAATTCGGATTAACATCTGTGCTCCTTGCATCATCAATATCGAAATATTTTGGTTTGCCGTTTTCATCAATTGCATCGCGTAAAGTTTTGTAGATTTCAGCCCTGATACCTGAATAAACAAAAGGAGAAACAGGATTTACAGCCTTTTCGTTTGCCGGAATTTTACCTGGGAATTCGTCGGGGTTGTTTACTACTTTTACTTCGAATTGCGGATTTACATCAACAAAAGCTTTTGCTTTGTTACCCACTCCATAATTTGTATTTACTTCAATTAACGGATTTATATTTCGGGGAATGACTACAATGTTCAATGATAAAACACCATTGGCATCAACACTTTGCGGAAGAGCCATGATTGAAAATCTTGTTTGTTCGAATGACATATCAGTATGATTTAATGGTTTTAACTAAGCAATTTGTCTTGATTCTTCCCAACTCTCGCTGAAACTGATGTCGATGATCAGGAAAATGCTGATATCGAGTGCAAAAGTTACCTGTGCTATGCAATTAGCCGGAGCTCCGGCGCCGGATTTTTCAACCGTACCTTTTGCTTCAATAGTAATGGTAACACTAACCAAACCGCCCAGTAACTCGGCGTTGCCTTTGAAGAGCATAAAAGCAGTGATTTTTACAACAGAACCACTGTCGGCATAAATTTCGACACCAACCATAAATAAAATGCTGGCGTGGCCAATAACCGGCAGTCCGACAGTAATTTGCGCACCAAATCCAAATTTCAGTGTAACACCTACTTTCGGGCTTGTGTCGGCTTCGAGTTTTAAGTCAACATTTCCAACCGCAAAAATGGTCCCAACACCCACCGAAACACACATTACCTGCAATCCGCCATGGAAATTGAAATAACCCCCTGCTGTTGGCAATAATTGGCCAGGGTCGGTTGTTACTTTCAATGCCGCATTAAAATATACGCCAATTCCGAGGCTTGCTTCAAGTTTTAAAGGTGTTTGCGGGCTTTCGTATAATTCTTTTGTTGGCGGAAACCTGACAAGAGGTATATCTTTGTTTGCTTCAAACTTATATTCCCATATGTTGGCGCTGTTGCTCATGGCTATTTTTAACCCTTTTTTTAGCGCTTCGCCATATTCTCCTGAACTTAAAGAAGCAAGTATTTCAAGTATTTTAATAACAGGTTCCAGTGCATCACTAAATTCAATTTCGGGTGTTGGCAAATTTAAGCCCGGTGCATCGCTTGAATTGCTGCTCCCCAAGTCCACTTCTTTACCTTTTTGCGAATTGAAGTTCCCTTTTATGGTCATCACTTCTGTCAAAGGCCCAATAGATACTACCATTGCAAGGTTATTCATCCGGCCTTTCCATGTATCAGCCAAATCACCTGCAAATGAGTCAACATCAAAATCAAATTTACCAACATAGTTTTTTTGTGACTGTCCTTTGGGTTTGCTGCTAGCCTTGTATTGAATTGCGATTACCAATTTCCCGGGGTAGTCAATCAACGGATAATCAAACGAAGGCAGGTCAAATTTGATTGCTTTGTCGGCAATTCCATTTACCGCTCCTTTTGCCAGTTCGTAGCCCTGATCCATTAATTTACCTGCTTCTTCCTTTGCTTTTAGCTGAAGTATATTCAATACATCGCCTGCATCGGGCAGGTTTATTTTGTTGAATGCATCCAAAGGATTGTTTCCGCCACCAATTCCTTTAAGCAAAGAAATCGCCTGGCCGAAATTATTTTGGGCATCACCAATATTCGGGAAAATCCCTTTACTGTTCAGCAAACGATATGAATCGGCAAGAAGCGGGGGAGTTTTGCTTAACAATGATTCAACACCTTTTTTAAAACCGGGTGTCATAAACAGCACTTTTTGTGTGCCCATATTTTGAAGAAAACCAAAATTGATTGTATCCGAATCAGGCAATTTCAACAAATCTTCTGGGTGCGCAATGCGTAAAAAGTTTGAAATATCGGCATCGCTTACAACTTTATCTTTTACCCATTTTCCAGCACGGATTAACGGAACACTCAATTGTTCCGGCAGCGGCGAAACATCGCCGGTTCCGCGATTGTGTTGCACCATTGTCCAGCTGCCGTCTTTTGGCATAATAACCGAGCCGCGGGCAGCACCTACAAAAATTTCCTTGTTACCTGCATCAACTGTTGCGCTTAAATCGAACCGGCTGATTTTCATTCTTTGCCGGCTTCCGGCTATTTTAAGAATGCAATTAACCGGACCGCCAATTGTATTGTTTTCCGATTTAAGTAATTCTGAAAGCTGTGCTTTTTTGATAGGTTCGCCAGCCGGAGAAATTTGCACGTATGAAAGTATCCCTTTTGAAGGAACACGGTTGTTTTGTCCGCCTTCAGAAACATTTTCAAGTTCTACATCGGCGTCAAAAGTTGCAGCATATAATTTTGCATTTCCACTACTGAATATTTTCGGTTGTTCCTTTATATTTCGAATGTTGAATAAACCTTTTACAATACCGGGATGGAATTCAAAAGGATTTGGCTTCGGAGTTTTGCCAATTACAGTTTTTCCATCGGGCCCTAAAATGGGTTCATTGTAGCTGAAATCATATTTTCCGTCACTTTCAGCCTGCCAGCCACTATCAATGCGGGCGACATAACCGTTTGCCAGACGGAACAGCGTAATTGTCCTAACCACGCGAATTCCCCAGGGATACAACATACTTTTTACCTGCACAACTTCGTGGTTTGTGCGACCTGTTACCACATTAAACTGTGCCTGGCTTGTTTGTGCAAAAAGTGCTTCTTTATTAAGCCATTCGCTGAACATGCTTGCACCATAACCACTTAATCCGATTCCTGTTACAGGTACACCCGGACGAGCCGGAAGGTTGCTGCTGTTGGTGGCAAATTCGTTGTTAAAAATTTGTGTTGGTGTTCCGGCTAAAGTACTTGCATCAGTTGCATTTCCGCTAACGTCATTTATATTAACAAGCTGAATCGTAAATCCCTCGAACATATTTCCTTCATCGTCGGGTGCAAAAGAAGTTCCTGCAGTTAGTTCAAGTTGAAGTCCGCCGTTGATATAATTTTCGAAAATAGGTTTTGGATTATCAATATTAGGTAGTTTCTTTTGGGTTGACTTGTTGTCGAGAATTGTTAAGGCCAGCATTCCAAAAGGCAGGTTAAAAAGGGCAAAAGTTTTTCCGTCTTCTTTGGTTTTATAGGTTTCAACCAAAAATTTAGACATGGGTATAGGCGAAAGTGTAACTTGCTTATTACTCAGATTTCCAATCCTTGTGGCAACACCGTCATTCTGGTAATAATTGAAACCAACCGGTGGGTCGTAGGGTGGCGGAAGCGGTACATTATTATTATCAACATCTCCTTTTTCGAGTTCAGGTTTTGTAAGGTTGAATACCGGTTCCCAGGCAATTGACGGCACCGTAAATGCCTGCGCATTCATACCTGCAGTAATTACATCGAGCCCACTCACCTGAATTGGAAAAACCGAAGCATTTGTTTCGCCCGTAATATCTATTTTAAACTGGCGGGCAACAGTTGCCTGCAGAAAGTTATTCTGTTTTGCATACGAAACTCCCATCTGGTTCGCTTTACTGCTTACATCGATTAAAGCAAAATCGGTAAGGTTCAATCCTGCCAGCGGGTTTCGAGCTGAAAGCCTTGCACCGGTTAAATTTGTATCCGATGTAATTACAGCTGCACCCGTAATATTTGATGTATCAGAAAACCGGCTAAAAACATCAGGATTAACTTTCCCAAAATTTTGAGAACCGGCAGGTTCTGCTTCTGTTTCTTTTTCAATTTGAAGTTGTGTAGTCAAAGGTGCAAAATGAAAAGATACACCAACTTTAAAAGTATCTTCTTTGGGTTCCCATTTTACCAGGCCAATCAGCCACATCCAAACCACGCTGCCTCTTTTCGGGATGCCTGCAACAGCTCCCGGTACCGAAGTACTGATTTCAAATTGTCGTTGTAAAACTCCAAGATTTGCAGCATAAGGGTCGGGGAGGGTTGGCAAATAGGAATATAAGCCAAATCCAAGATACATTTGACCATGTGTCAGCGCCTTTAATTCGGGTGTTGTCTCTGCAAACAGAACAAGGCTATTAGGTGGTGTTACTGTGAAAAGTGCATTATGCATTGCCAAAGCATACGGTTTAACTTTTGGGATTTTATCTGCCGGGAGTTTATTGTCCCAAATCATGTTTTCATCAATTACAATCAGCAGGGTTTTAATTTTGCTGATGGCAATAATAAATGCCGAGTTTTTTGTTTTCACAGTAACCGCTTCTCCATTCACTTTTACAGGCCGGTCGGTTTTTATATCCCAGTCGCTTAACCCGAAAATTAACTCATCTCCTTTGGCAACAGTATTAAAAATGAGCAATGAATCTTTGTTGAACTTACATTCAAAAGTGGTTCCAAAAGCATTTTGTTCGTCTTTCCAACCGTCAAAAGTTTGAAGGGCTCCGCTACCATCGGTTTTTATATCGGTAATACTGATTCGTCCCGGTTCGCCAAGAATGAAAGGGTTTGTAAAGGAAATTGATTTGTTTTGGAGATTGCTCCATTTTGCATGCAGCCCTTTTTCTCCTTCAACAATTATAGCTCCGTTTCCATCGGCTTCAAATGGATTGGCAATATCGAGTTTTGTAACTGAAAGCGCCCACCAGCTGTTTTTTATTTTTGTTGACCCCGAAAGATTAAAGAAAGGTGATTTGCAATCACTAACCGTAAAATCGGATTGATTGCAGTGAACCGGGATTGCAACCCTTCCTATGAATGCATTGTAAACACAATTCTGTGCATTCTGATATACAAAAGTGTTGTTTTGCCCATAAACATTCCATTTTGCATTTCCCAGGGCAACAATGTTTTTTACGTTGTTTTTAAAGGTGAACTGAAAAGTGGCAGGCAAATTAAAACTTGCATTTCTGGCATCAACTCCGTAAGGACTTGTTGGATCGTTGTCAAAAACGTCATTTTGTTCGAGATTCAGATTAACAGTAATTTTTGTGGCATTGCTTATTGTAACCCGGTTATTAAGCATAAACGGATCGGCATCAAGCACAATTGTTCCGCTTTTTACACGGAGTCCGCAATAATATTCATCAGGAACATCTGCAGAGAAAACCTTTCCGTGTATCCAAACTGTTTCTGGTATTATATTATATGTTTTTGTAAGTTCAACAGGCTTTGCATTAACTGTAAAAAATTTTGATTGACTAAAAGTCGCGTCAAACATGATCACTGGCAAATTTTGCCCCTGTATGTATAATGGAATCAGCTTTTTAATTGTCACAAAATCATACCAGGTTGGCTTTTTAAGTTTGTCAAAAACCGGACCTACTGTATTTACCCGCACACCGGCAGATGCCGAAGTAATACTCCCGGTTATTTGTGTTGACCGGATTGGTACATTTCTGACAAAGACATTTGTTTCACTCAGTTGATCTCCTTTTTCAACAAGCTTGGCTAGTTCGCTGATCTTCTTTAATCTGTTACTTTCGATATTTGTGGAAAGGAACAAGTCGCTTTTCTCAAAAACAAATTCCTTGCTTTTTATTGTTGACGGGTCCTGATTCAGAATTGCACCGGCAATGGCTGATTGTAACTTTTCAATATCCTTTTCATCATCGGAGCCTGAAGAATGTAAATGTCCGGTAAGCATTGCCAATTGGGCGGTAATTTGACTGATTTCCATAATGAGGTTTATTTAAGCGTTTCTAATAACATAAAGGAGAAAGAAAATCTCCTTCAACAATTTACGACAAAAAAGTATTTAATTCATAGCCTGCTGCATTTATTTTAACAATTTTTAAAGTTAAAAGCTGAACCTATCGTCATGTTTTGTTTGTTAAGTTTCTGAAATTGTGCCTGTTGTCAGATAAATTAAATAACTTTTTACACAGTTTATTTTAATAAGTTATTTCCGCCGGCTTAAATTTATTGCGTCAGAATTCCGGTTGTAAGTGTTTCTCTTCCAATTCATCTCCACTTTTACCATATTCAATCCCTGTATTTTGCCATTCAACCATAAAAAATTTATTACCTCCCGGTTTCAAATTACTTTTAAATAAAAAACTGAAGCCATGGACTATTTAAATCTGAGAAAGCACTTTGAAAATGAATGTTTAGATGCAGCAAGTGAATCGCTGAAATGGATATTTTATTTTTTGCCATTTATGATTTGCGGATTTATAAAAGCATTACAATTACTTGTTTCATTTGTAAACAACTTATTACCAGTTGAAATTTTTAATAATTAGCTAAATTTTTTGTTAATCACAGATGAGGAATTGCAGGAAAACCTGTAATTTGGCATCAATCAATTTTACCTGAAATGAAACGGCCTTTCGAAATTTATATCCTTGGCTTTTTAATATTGTTCCTGTCAGTTGGCGCCATTTACGGTGGTGGCAGTTTAATAGTAGCCCCCAACGGTTCTTTGCTGAAAATGGAAGAATCATGGCTTGAAAAATTACCTTTTCCCGATTTTCGTATTCCCGGAATTATCCTTTTCCTGTTTCTCGGGATTTTTCCGTTGATTGGATTGATCGGACTTTTTATCCGAAAAGAAAACCGGATACTGAATTCAATTAATGTGTATAACGATAAATTCTGGGGCTGGACCTATTCCCTTTACACCGGAATTATTTCCATAGTGTGGATTATTTCCCAGCAATTGTTAACTGCATACTTTATACTACAGCCGCTTATTGCAGGTGTGGGCTTACTAGTTGTAATATTTGCACTGATGCCCCGTGTGCAGAAATACTTTGCAGTTTAACAATGAAAAATTTTGAAAAACTTAAGTCGGATACCTCAACTCAGTGTCTGAATTACATTTGTACAATTAAAAAAATATTTACAGCGCTTGGCTCTGTAAATAGTTGTCAATCAAGAATAAATTGAAATGAAACCTGAAGATTTTGGATATAACGAAAACCTCGAAAAGTTTAGGATTGAAAATAACTTAAAAGACTTTGAGGTTGGGAGAGTGATATCGGAACATAAAGAGAGATATATTGTAAAAACCGAAAAAGGAGAAACAGAGGCAGAGATCACAGGAAATTTGAGATTTTCAGCCGTTGGCAGAGAAGATTTTCCCGCAGTTGGCGACTGGGTTGCGCTGATAAGTTACGATCCAGGTTTCTCAATAATTCATAAAATATTCCCCCGGTTTTCAATCATAAAGCGTCAGGCAATCGGCCAGGCAGGAGAAGTGCAGATAATAGCAACAAATATTGATTTTGCTTTTCTTGTTCAGGCGGCCGACAGGGATTTTAATCTCAACCGGTTTGAAAGATACCTCACAATTTGTTACGCATCGAAAGTAGAGCCAATAATTGTGCTTACAAAAACCGATTTGATAAGCGCTCAGGAAGTTGCTGAAATTGTTGACGCCATACACCGGCGAATTAAAAATGTGCCGGTAATAGCTGTAAGCAACGAAACACACAACGGATATGAACAGCTCAGAAAGGTTATTGAAAAGGGAAAAACTTATTGCATGCTGGGTTCATCGGGAGTTGGAAAATCAACACTTGTAAATAATCTTTCGGGCAGGGAAATAATGAGAACAGATGCAATAAACGAAAGTACAAACAAAGGCCGGCATGTTACAAGCCACAGAGAAATCATAGTGCTTGAGAACGGAGGGATACTTGTTGACAATCCGGGGATGAGGGAAGTTGGTATTGCCGACTCATCGGGCGGGTTGGAAACCACCTTCGATCAAATTTCAGCTTTCTCCAAAAATTGCAGGTTCAAAGATTGTACACACACAACTGAAGTTGGATGCTCGGTTCTGGAAGCAGTTGAAAATGGCGAAATTGACAGAAACGCCTATGCAAACTACATGAAAATGGAAAAAGAAAAAGCGCATTTTGAGTCAACAGTGGCTGAAAAAAGAACCCGCGACAAACATTTTGGTAAAATGATGAAAAACTATAAAAAGGACTTCGGCAAAAACAAATTCTAATCGCTTTGTAAAAACAATTTTTACGTTTCACCTAACAAATTAATCAAATGAAAACCAAAATTCTGTTTCTATCCTTTTTTATTACATACGCTGCGGCAAATCTTTTTGCCCAAAACGAAGTTAACCGCGACACAGTGCTTGTGGCTGCCCGCGAAATCATCAGCCAAACAACGTATTGCGGACTGGTTACTGTCGATTCAAACGGCCAGCCGCAGGTGCGGACAATGAATCCGTTTCCTGTTAAGGAAGATTTTGTGATCTGGTTTGCCACTTCGCGAAACAGCCGGAAAGCGGGGGAGTTAAAAGCCAATCCAAAAGTAGCGGTTTACTTTGCCGATCATAACACTGCAAAAGGGTATGTAAATATTTCGGGAAAAGCTGAAGTAATTGACGATAAGGAACTGTTGCAGAAAATGAAACGCGAATATTGGGAAGGCATTCCAAACTGGCAGGACATTTTTGTTTTGATAAAAATTGTTCCCGAAAAATTGGAAGTGATAAATTACAAACACAAACTAAACAACGACCCGCAAACCTTTAAAGCGCCTTCAATTGAATTTTAAAAAATGAGAAACATAAATTGC
>DAOPKR010000102.1:13360-16803 GCA_035391305.1 Draconibacterium sp. | reverse complement strand
CGAATGTTTTTATTTTCCTTTTGCAATATCAATTCCAATTCGCTGGCCTTTGTAGGTTGCATCTTTAAAAGCTTTTAAAACGTCATTCTCATATCTTTTGTCGATTTCAAAAAACGAAAATCCCTTTAAAATTTCTATGCTACCAATTTCAATATTTTTTCCCGGCATGTTTTGGTTTATCATATCAATGATGGTGCGTTTGCCAATCCCGTTCTTTTTTCCCATGTTGAAAAAGAACCTCGAAAATTCGTAGTTTCCTCTTCCTCCCCGCTCTGATTTTGCACCAAAATTTTCGCGGCCTGCACGATTGTTACGTCCATCACGGTCGCCGCGTCTTCCCCGATCTCTGCGTTCACCTCTCTCTCCGCGTTCACTTCTTTCTCCACGGCCTGAATAATCGCGTTCGCTTTGATGAGATTCGTCAATATTTATGTCAGGTGCGTTTTCGTAGTAGGTAAGAAAACGGTTAAACTCCACAGAAACAAAATGTTTAATAAGTTCTTCGCGATCGAGCCAGGCCAGTTTTTTATAGATAACAGGCATAAATTCGCCAATCTGTTCATTATTAACTTCAATATTCTCAACCTTGTCAATCAGGCTAAACATTTGTTTTTCACAAATTTCCTTGCCCGATGGCACCATCTTTTTAATAAAAGGCTGGTTAACTGTTCTTTCAACCTGTTTCAGTTTCCCTTTTTCACGAAGGTGAATCAAAGTAACCGAAATACCTTTTTTCCCGGCCCGTCCTGTTCTTCCGCTGCGGTGAACATAAACTTCAGGATCGTCGGGTAAATTATAGTTGATAACATGTGTTAAATCATTTACATCCAAACCACGCGCGGCAACGTCGGTTGCAACAAGCATGTGCAGGTGTTTCCCGCGAAAACGTTGCATTACAAAATCGCGTTGCGATTGCGAAAGGTCGCCATGTAAAGCATCGGCATTGTATCCGTCTTCCATTAATTTGTCGGCAACTTCCTTGGTTTCCATGCGGGTACGGCAGAAAATAATTCCGTAAATATTCGGATTTACATCGGCAATACGTTTCAATGCCAGGTAGCGGTCTTTGGCGTGAACCAGGTAATAATTGTGTTCAACATTTGCGGTTCCGGTATTCTTCTTGCCAACCGAGATTTCGAAAATGTTGTTCATGTATTTTTTCGAGATCTGCACAATTTCCTGTGGCATTGTTGCGGAAAACAAAAGCGTTTGTTTTTCGGCAGGTGAATTTTCAAGAATTGCATCCAAATCGTCTTTAAAACCCATCGACAGCATTTCATCGGCTTCATCAAGAACAACCCAGCGTATTTCGTTAACCTTCAGTTTTTTGCGGTTTATAATATCGAGTGTCCGACCGGGAGTTCCCACTACAATCTGTGCCCCGTTTTCAATATCGCTGATTTGTTTGCGGATATCGGAACCGCCATAAACTACAGCGATTTTTATTTTCCCCAAATTTTTTGAATAGTTTTCAAGGTCGCTGCCAATTTGCATTGCCAGCTCCCGGGTTGGACTTAATATTAGTACCTGAACCGATTTTTTTTGCAAATCAATCTGCTGGATAATTGGTAATCCAAAAGCGGCAGTTTTTCCGGTTCCTGTTTGAGCAAGGGCTACCAGGTCTTGTTTGCTCTCCAATAAAAAGGGAATCACTTTCTCCTGAACAGGAGTGGGCTGCACAAAGCCTAAATCTTCAATCGCCGATTGAATTTCGGTGCTGAGGCCCATTTCGTTAAATAATATCATTCAAATGTCATATAAAAATTGGGCGCAAATGTACTGTTTTAAAATGAATTTCAGGGGTTTATGTATTATTTTTGCTTTTATTAAATTAAAGTGTTTTTATGTGGTTTTTAGGTATCAACGGTTTTATTATCAGGTTTTAACATTGAAAAATGGCATATTCGGGTGATTGATTTGTGAGTGAGGTAGTATTAATTTTTGCGAAAAGTGAAAATTATAAAAATGAAATCTATACTTTCTTTTTACAGGCATTTCGGTTTTATTCAACTCTAAACCCTTAAATTTGTTGTAACATCATATTCTGTTCTGAATAAATTAAAGTATGTACATTAACTTGCCATTTAAAATACGACGATTTTGCTTTTTGTTTTTAGGAATGATTGTTATGGTTAATCTGTTCAATACCAGTGTTTATGCGCAGGAAACTGATACGATTGTTCCCATCAGAAAAAACGCCGAAGATATACTCAAAAAAATAAACCTTAACTCGGATGGTTTTAATTTCTGGAAAGATAATTTTTCGGGTAACTGGGCCGGAATAGATTTTGGATTCAATACATTTCTTAACCGCGATTATTCGGGATATGAAACGGAGTTTATGAAAAACGACATACTGTTTTCAAATTCAATTCACCTGAACCTGATTCAGCAAAGTATTGGTTTACAGCGCAACCGCAATAATTTTGGAATTGTAACCGGGTTGGGATTGCAGTACCAGCATTACCGGCTGAGTGACACAATAACAATTGAACGAACTGCAGATGATATAATCATTCCAAAAACCTTCAATTATGGCGACTACCAAAGTTCAAAACTGTTTCTGTTCTCATTAACAGTTCCTGTTTTGGTTGAAATTCAAATCCCGATTAATAATTACAGAAACCGGCTATATTTTTCATCGGGCATGTATTTTTCATACAAAATTGGCAGTTATTCAAAAATAAAATATCGTGACGATCAAAAAAAGAAACTGAAAGTAACAGATAACTATTCTTTGCAAAACTTCAAGTACGGAATAATGGTAAGAACCGGTTACCGCTGGATAAATTTTTATGCGATATATGATTTGACTCCATTTTTTCAGGTTGATAAAGGGCCTGAACTTACCCCGCTAACTTTTGGCGTAACTTTACTCAGATTTTAATTTATCGTTCTCATTAATTTTGAGAATCGGGTTCTAAAATTCTTTAAATCATGTAAATCAATTATGAAGCTAAATAATACAAACATCTTTTTTCTCATTCCTTTTGTTATTTTGAACTTTCTGAATATCGAAATATTTGCCCAACCGGCAGAGGATGAAACTGGTGCAAAACAGCCTTCATCAGCATTTAATTATGTTTTTAAGAGTGGCACCGATGGATATGCAACTTTTCGAATTCCTGCAATTGTTATGTCGAAATCGGGAAAATTGCTTGCTTTTGCTGAAGGTCGTGTAAATGGCAGTTCCGATACAGGCGATATCGATTTGGTAATGAGAAGTTCTGATGATGGTGGTAAAACATGGAGCTCCTTAAAAGTGATCTGGAATGATGGCGACAATGTTTGCGGAAATCCTGCTCCGGTTGTAGATTTTGAAACTGGAATAATACATTTGTTACTCACCTGGAACCTCGGTTCCGATCACGAACCGGAAATCATCGACGGGAAAAGTAAGGATACGCGCAGGGTTTTTGTGACTACCTCAAACGATGAAGGAA
>DAOPKR010000102.1:0-13260 GCA_035391305.1 Draconibacterium sp. | reverse complement strand
CCACAGGATCAGGTAAACGAATGTGCAGTCGCCGAGCTTCCGGACGGAAAATTATTGCTAAACATGCGCAATTACGACAGAACACAAAAAGCCCGTAAAATTAGTTTTAGTGAAGATGGAGGATTAAATTGGTCAGCTATACAATCCGACAAAGCATTAATTGAACCCATTTGCCAGGCAAGTATTCTTTTTACAGAGAAAAATGAAATGCTTTGGTTTTTAAATCCCGCCAGCGAAACCTCACGTGTAAATATGACATTAAAAGCAAGCCACGATTTTGGCCTTACCTGGGAAAATGCGAAAATTCTGCATGCCGGGCCTTCAGCTTATTCCGATTTAACATTGATAAACCAAAATACTATTGGATGCCTTTTTGAAGGCGGAATATTAAACCCCTATGAAGGAATAGCTTTTACAACATTCGAAATAAAATAACTTTTAATCTTCGGAGTTCTCACCGATAACTTTTAGGGCAGAACAACCGGCAATTCATTAATTATGAAACCATACATTTTAGAACAAACCAACTGGAAACAGGTTAAAAACCAGAAGTACGAAGTTGCAATTTTACCCTGGGGAGCAACAGAACCACACAACTACCATTTACCATACGGAACCGATTCGCTTGAGACTGCCGGAATTGCTGAAGCTGCAGCACAAAAAGCCTGGGAAAGGGGAGCTAAAATTATGGTGCTCCCAACTATTCCTTTTGGCGTTCAAAATCCGGGACAGATTGAATTACCATTTTGCTTGCATACAAAACCGTCAACACAAATAATTATTTTTAAAGATATAGTTGAGGCGCTTAATAATCAGGGGATCAGAAAACTTATTGTAATGAACGGACATGGTGGAAACGATTTTAAACCAATGATTCGCGAAATTCAGCCCCAGTTCCCGGAGATGCTGATTAGTTTGGTTGAATGGTTCAAAATACTCGATCCTTCAGAATATTTCGAGGAAGACGGAGACCATGCCAACGAAATGGAAACAAGTGTTATTATGTATTATTTCCCGCACCTGGTTTTGCCGTTAAATGAGGCAGGTGACGGAAAGGCAAAATCAGCTAAATTAAAAGGTGTAGTAAATAAAACAGCATGGATTCCGAGACAATGGAATAAAGTTTCGGAAGATACAGGAATAGGTAATCCGAAAAAAGCAAGTGCTGAGAAAGGCAGGAAATATTTGAATGATCTGACTTCAGAAATCAGTAACTTTTTTGTTGAATTGGCAAATTGTGATTTGAAGGATTTATATGATTAAATTTTTTCAGGTTATGTTAAAAATCATTTACCAACAATTTAAATGTTCGTTTTTTTGACCAACAATTAAAACACGAATATCATGAAACTACTTCTGATCAGTAATTCAACAATGCCGGGAGAACGGTACCTGGATTATCCTAAAAATGAGATTTATAAATTTCTTGGAGAAAAGCCTGTAACAGCTTTATTTGTTCCTTATGCCGCCGTAACTTTTTCGTTTGATGAATATTGTGAAAAAGTTGAAGAACGGTTTGCAGAAATTGGGCACCATATTGTTGGTATCCACACCGTTGATGATCAAATTAAAGCTATTCATGAAGCTGAGGCAATTGTTATCGGAGGAGGAAACACATGGCAATTGGTTCGGATGATGCACGATTTTAAACTAATGAACCCTATCCGCGAAAAGGTTTTTAACCAAACGCCTTACATAGGCTGGAGTGCAGGTGCAAATGTTGCTTGTCCTACATTGCGAACGACCAACGACATGCCCATTATCGATCCAAAGGGATTCGATTGTATTGGGCTTGTTCCGTTCCAGATAAACCCACATTATCTGCATGAAAATCCTGAAGGTCACGGCGGAGAAACCCGTGAACAAAGGATAAATGAGTTTCTGGAAATCAATCCTAATTTATATGTTGCAGGTTTGCGCGAAGGAACAATGTTAAAACTTGATGATAAGAATCTACACTTAATTGGAAGCCGCACTTGTCGTATTTTCAAAAAAGGTGCTCAACCTCGCGAACTTTCCTCGAAAGATGATTTTAATTTTTTGTTGAAATAAAAAACAGAATGGGTGGCTTTGGCCACCCATTTATTAATAAAAATTTTCTCTGATTTTAAGCCAATCATTTCTTTTCAGCCCAAATAGATTTCATTTCAAATACATCTAATTTATCTATTCCCAATTCGCCACCATTTGTGTAAAGTACAAC
Organism: Draconibacterium sp.; assembly: GCA_035391305.1. Taxonomy (GTDB): domain Bacteria; phylum Bacteroidota; class Bacteroidia; order Bacteroidales; family Prolixibacteraceae; genus Draconibacterium. Next base: position 11,057 of record DAOPKR010000102.1, on the reverse strand, counting down.
GTCTTCAGCTCCTTTTGTTGGAGTAAAACAATTGGATATTACTGTCTGTCCTCCATTAGCGAAAATTTCGATAGATGATCTGTCAAGTAATATTTCCAAAGAAATTTTGTTATCAACTGGCACAACTGGCACCGTTGAGCTTAAAACTGTGAGTACACCTCTCTTAACATTATAAGAAATTTCAGTACCCGGTTTTTTCTTGCTGTTACGCAGAATAAACCCGAAGTTATCTGAAGTTTTCAAATCAAATTCAGCAATAATATGCAGGCAGTCGCCTTTAACACTTTTGGTTTTATTCTCGTTAATTCCGGGAATTACTACTTTGTTCTCCCATTTTTGATGTTTTCCATGCAGTAACTCAATTTCCTTCACTGGTTTCCGAACCAATTTGTAGCCAAAACTAAATTTTGTAAGAGATATTTCGCAAGGAAAAGACATTTGGCCATTAAACGGCATTCCGGGAAATTCGCCGCCTCTCATCCACGCAATTTGTAAAGTTCTACCATCATTTTCCGGAATATTGCTCCAGGTTTGTGTCGCGTAATAGTTTTTACCAAAGTCGCTTTTTATTTTAGCCGATTCAGGCGTAAAGCTTTCTCCATTAAAATCACCTATTAAATAGCTGCCATCACCATCAAAAAGTATCCATTTTGATTCACCTGGGCGATTGGTTACTTTAAGTTTCACTAAATCAGGACATTCAAAAAATCCCGGAACATGGCTTTTCCAAATCCATTCAGTTAAATTTTCCGAAGTATAAATTGAAACTCCTTTGTTTTTGTCATCATTTGAGGTTTTTCTGTATAAAACCATCACCCATTTTTTTGACTCTTCATGCCAAAATACTTTAGGATCACGGGCATCATCCATTTCGTCGAATGGGATAATTGGGTTTCCGGAGTATTTTTCCCATGTACGTCCTTTATCGGTACTGAAGCCAATCCTTTGTCCGCAGTCTTTACTGGTGTAAAATGCAACTAGGGTTTTAATATCACCGCTTTGTTTTCCAAGCAAATTGTGCTCATCAACAATTGCAGAACCTGAAAAAGCTGTGCAGAATTCTTTGTCTTCCGAATTATTATCGGGGTAAAGCGCAATTGGCAAATGTTCCCAATGAATTAAATCCGTGCTGATTGCGTGTCCCCAATGCATGAATCCCCATTCGTTTCCTCTTGGGTTGTACTGGTAAAACATATGATATTCGCCATCGTAAAACACTAATCCATTGGGGTCATTGTGCCAATTCTTTTCAGGCGTAAAATGATACTGAGGTCTATATAGTTCATTGTAATTTTCTTTATCCGAATTAAAAGAAAACAGCATAAATACAAGGATTACAGAGACTACGGTTGTTGATAAGTATTTCATAAAAATTTTTATTAAAAAATATTTTTTGTTTCTAAACTAAAAAAAAGCTTGCAAAAAACAAATTGTTTGTTTATGTTTACACCTACAAACCCATAAAAAAAACTTGTCATTGGACAGACGCTTTTGATTCTTTAAATTTTGCATCAGCAAAGAGTTTCAAAAGTACATATTAAAAAATGAAATTGATGCCGTGGGCTCAGTTACGTTGCATTGAAATTAAGATTAGGTTTTTACAAACCCGCTGGTTGAAACAACATTACAAACCCATTCAACCAGGCTAGAAACTTATTCAAAATTAGCAACTTATATCGTTTATCCGGCGGAAATACAATTCATTGTTTGTCTCATTCAGTTTGATTTTGAGGTTTGATTTACACATTAAATCGAATTGAAATGAAAAGGACGTTTATTTCTATTCTGTGCATTTTTGCAATTTTAAGTGCATTTGGACAACAAGAATCATCGGCTGATTTTACTGAGTCTCAAGCTCCAATAAATATTGGATTAAATGAGGTAAATAAAGTGTTTACCCCACCTGCGGACAGGAATAAAAATTTGAAATCAGCAATTTCTGAAGCAAATATTAATGTTACATATAACGGATTTCCTGAGAATGTAAAACAGGCGTTTGAGTATGCTGTTTCAATCTGGGCGAAATCGGTTTATTCTCCTGTAACTATAAACATACATGCCAATTGGGAAGTTTTGGATAAAAGCAAACTTGGTTATGGAAAGCCATCAATTTTTTACAGGAACTTCAAAGGTGCGCCGCAAGCTAATGTTTTTTATCCAATTGCCCTGGTAGAAAAATTAACCGGGAAAGAATACAACAGTAAAGATGACGCCGATATTTTATGTTCTTTCAATAGTTCACAGGCCTGGTATTTCGGAACTGATGGAAAAACACCTGTCAACCAATATGATTTTGTAACTGCCGTTTTGCATGAAATTGGACACGGGTTGGGTATTTCAGGATTTTTTACTGCTGAAGGTGGTGTGGCCCGTTTTAGTAATTCGAGCAATAACCCGAGCATTTATGATTTTTATGTTTTTAATAAAAATCAACAAAGAATTGCAGATAATCAGGTATTCCCCTGTCCGTCAACAGAACTTACAAAACAGTTAACTTCAAATTCTTTGGTATTTAATTATTTGACAGAAGACAATGAAATTGAAGATGCAACAATTTATGCGCCAAGTACCTGGGCAAATGGTGTTAGTATTTATCATCTTCAAAAAACCAACTATACCAGCGGAACACCTAACGAGCTTATGAATGCTCATGCATTTAAAGGTGAAGCAATACACAACCCAGGTATAAATACTCTAAATGTATTGTCTGAAATTGGGTGGAGTACAAATGATCAGGCTGAGGATAATGAAGTTAGCACAGGAGCAAAAGACGAAATTCTGGCTAAAGCAGATGTAAATATATATCCTAATCCTTTTTCAGGTACCCTTACATTTGATTGCGAAAATATCATGGACAATTCTTCGGTTGAAATCAAAATAATTGATTTGACCGGGTCAACAGTATTTAGTGAAACAATGTTTGACATTCAGTTTAACCCAAAACTAAAAGTAGATTTATCAAACATTAAACCTGGTATATACCTTGCAAGTTTGACCGATACAAATTCAAAAACCATCACAAAACGAATTATAAAAAATTAAATTATGAAAACATTATTATTAGTTGCTTTTGTTGCCGCAGTTATAGGTCTTATCACATCCGCGGTTATACTCTTTAATTTGGCATTTTCTAAAAAGAAACAGCTTATACAGCGTGATGATTGGTAATATAAATGCTCTGTACTTACACAGAAATGTTGGAAAAAATGCTGGATTGATTTTCAGCATTTTTTATTCTATTTTTTGTTGACTTAATTTCAGGATTTTGCTTTTGTTTGATTTTGAAAAAATCTTAAAACAAAAACAATAATCCTGTTACATTTGTCATTTTGTAAGTTAAAACATGAGTTAGTGAAATTATTATACATTTTTATTGCAGCGATCTTGTTTGTTTATAGTTCAGTTAACGGACAGAACGACTGGAGAAAAACCAAATTAAAGGTACCTCCAACCATATGTTATGCATCAGATAAAGTTGAAAAATCATTTATTCCACCTCCACCCGAAATCTTGCTGAAAGCCGGGGCAGAAAAAAAGTCAGACATTATTGTTTCCTACAATTTATTTCCGGCTGACGCAAAGGAAGCATTTGAATATGCAGTTAATATTTGGGAATATCTGGTTGAATCAGATGTCCCGATTTATGTTGAAGCCCGCTGGCGGTCAATGAATTCAAATACTTTGGGTAGCGCCGGACCAACTGATTATTACGCCAATTTCGAAAATGCGCCACGCAAAAATTGTTATTATCCGGTTTGTGTTGTCGAAAAGATTACCAAATCTGAAATCTCCGGCTCATCTTCGCCTGATATAAGTGCAACCTTTAACAAAGATATTAAATGGTATTTTGGCACCGATGGACAAACCCCGGCTTTATTGTATGACTTTGTAACTGTTGTTTTGCATGAACTTGGACATGGTCTTGGATTTACAGGATTTTTTTATACAACCGGAAATGTAGGTGCATATGGAAATGAAAATGCCGGCGATGTTTCAGCTTTTGACATAATGGTTGTGAATGATAAATATCAAATGCTTACTGATACCTCAGCTTTTAGCATGCCTTCTTCATTTTTATTTAATGCTTTAACTTCAAACCTATTGTATAACTCAAGCCCGGTTGCAGTTACAAATAATTCAGGGAATACCCCCCGGCTTTACGCTCCGTCGGAATGGGACGATGGATCAAGTATTTACCATTTGAACGATGCAACTTACCCTTATTCAAATGCAAATTCATTAATGACACACGCTATTGGAAAAGGAGAAGCTATTCATGATCCGGGACCAATCACAAAAGGAATTTTGGCTGATATTGGGTGGAAACTAATGAAACTGAATTTAGATAAACCAAAAGATATTGAAAAAAAGCAGCCCATTTTATTTAACCTTTCAATCGAGAGTGATTTTGAAATTGATACAAATACAGTATTTATTTATTATTCAACAGATATGTTTAAGAATGATAAAGATTCAATGCTAATGACATATAACAGTGAACTGCAACTTTTTTCAGCAGTTATAAACCCCGGGTTTGCCACACAAAGAATTGATTATTATATAAGTGCAAGCGATAAAATGAACCGCACTTTTTCAGTACCGGGAGAGGCTCCTTCCGAGATATTTTCTGTAAATATTGGCCCCGATAATACAGCTCCTGTAATAAATCATAGTCCAATGCCTTATTTCGTTTCAAACGGAGACGATATGGTGGTTACTGCCGAAGTATTTGATAACCTCGGAATTGATACAGTTTTTGTTGATTTCTCTGTAAATAATACTCCGCAACAATCATTTGGGTTAAATCTCGATTCTGCAAATATTTATTCCGGCATATTCAACATTGATAAAAAATTGCTGAACGATGGAGATATAATTTCATACAAAATTACGGCGGTGGATAAATCGAAGGCAGGTAATAAAACAATTAGCCCCGCAAACGACTATTTCTCATTCAAGGTAGAAAAGATTTTTGAACCGGTTAGTGGTTATTTTAACGATTTCAACACACCAAGCTCTGATTTTATTTTATCTGATTTTGATATTTTCAAAGCAGCGAATTTTGATAATCCGTCACTTCATAGTCCGCATCCTTATCCAAGTCCCGATAAAAATAATACTGAATTTAATTTTACAACACTCTTAAAATACCCAATAATTATTCAACAAAACGGAACAATGAGTTTTGATGAAATAGTATTGGTTGAACCCGGCGAAGTACTATCGAAATATGGCGACGATGATTTTTGGGACTATGTAATTGTTGAAGGCAGCAAGGATAATGGAAAAACCTGGCTTCCTATTATAAATGGATACGATTCAGGAGACAATGAAACCTGGAAAACCAATTACAACAAAAATATTGACAACAATCAGGTTTCAGCCGCAGTTGGTATCCCTGACTGGTATGTAACCCGCAACATAAATCTTCTTGAAAGCGGAAATTTTGAAGTAAAAGATACAATATTAATCCAGTTTCGTTTGTTTTCAGATCCTTTTGCGCACGGATGGGGTTGGACAATTGATAATCTCCGAATACAATCTCCGGTATCCGCTGCTTCATTAATTTTATCACCCGGAAGTATTTCAGTTTTTCCAAATCCATTCAGCAATAAAATAAAAATAACGGTGCAGGCTGCCAGCGAAATCGAAGATTTAAATATTGAAATTGTGAGTCTTTTCGGACAAACCATCACAACTTTGCAAAATAAGAATGTTTTGGGAAAGATAACAGTTGAACCTGATTTAAGTAAACTGGCAAACGGAATGTACTTTGTAATTGTTAAGGAAAATGGGAAAACGGTGAAATCTCAAAAAATAATTAAAAACTGATTTTCCTTATTTCTAAGCAAATTTTTATTAAATATTTCAATTTAAAAATATATCCATATATTTGTCGGCAGAATAATTAAAAATGAAATCAAATTTTAACAATTCGTACTTCTACTTTTATTTTTATTATGGTTCAAAAAACGGGATCAGGAAGTAGGGTATTGTTAAAAATGAAAATATTTTACCAAAAGGTCTCGAATAAATCGGGGCCTTTTTTTATACAAAGAAAATGAGAATTACAATTGTTGGACTTGGTTTAATTGGCGGTTCGCTGGCCATAGATTTACGAAAAAGCAAATTTGCTACCGAACTGGTTGGAGTTGATTCAAGTGAAAAACATGCTGACCAGGCCTTGAAAATTGGTTTGGTTGATCGCATTGAAAATCTGGAAAAAGGTGTTGAAAACTCTGATATCATAATCATTGCCATTCCTGTAGATAAAGAAGTTGCGATATTAGCCAATGTCCTGGATACGATTAACAATAACACAACGGTTATTGATATGAGTTCTACCAAAAGAGTTATCATCGAATCGGTAAGAAATCATCAGAAAAGGAAAAACTTTGTTCCGGCCCACCCGATGTCGGGAACTGAAAATTCCGGCCCAACTGCAGCGCTGGAAGGTTTGTTTAAAGGGAAAATCACAATTATTTGCGATCATGAAGATTCTGGTCCGCAACATTTGGCCATGGCAGAAAAAATGTTCCAGGTATTGGGGATGGATATAGCCTACATGACCGGCGATGAACAGGATCATAGTACTGCGTTTGTTTCGCATCTTCCGCACGCTGCAGCTTATGCACTGGCAAATGCAGTTCAGTCGAAAGAAGACAGGAGCATTATTTTTGATTTGGCAAGCGGAGGATTTAATTCTACAGTGCGACTGGCAAAAAGCTCAGGCACAATGTGGCACCCAATTTTTCAACAAAACCGCAATTACGTTGTTGAATCACTTGATGTTTACATAAAGCACCTTCAGGAATTTCGTGATTGCCTGTACAATGAACAGGATGACAAACTTCACGATTTGATTGTAAGTGCCAATAAAATAAGGGGAATCCTCGAAGGAGAGAATCCGCATTTTGTTAAAAATGAAGAAAAAATTGTAAAACTTTATACGAAACAGTAATGACTTTAAAACTTGACATTAATCCGATAAAAACATGGTTGCCAAAACTTGACAACCCACTTTTAATTTCAGGGCCATGCAGCCTTGAAACAGAAAAACAGGCACTAGAAACTGCAAAATTGCTGGCCAAAGACAAACGTGTATTTGTGTATCGCGGCGGGGTTTGGAAACCACGTACCCGGCCCGGTTCATTTGAAGGCATTGGCTCAATTGGTTTAAAATGGTTACAAATGGTTCGTCAGGAAACTGGTTTGCCTGTTGGTACCGAAGTTGCAAATGCGCAACATACTGAAGAAGCACTAAAAGCCGGGCTTGATGTTATTTGGATAGGGGCCCGCTCAACTGCCAGCCCTTTTGTAGTGCAGGAAATTGCAGATGTAGTTAAAGGCAGTGACACTGTTGTTATGGTAAAAAACCCTGTAAATCCTGACGTTCAGTTGTGGATGGGTGCTATTGAACGCATTTATCAGGCAGGTATAAAAAACATTGTGGCAATACATCGCGGTTTTACGCCATTTAGCGAAACCAAATACAGAAATTATCCTAACTGGCAAACTGTTATTGAGTTGAGGCAGTTGTTGCCTAACCTTCCAATTATTTGCGATCCCAGTCATATTGCCGGTAAACGTGAATTTTTATACGAAATTTCACAAAAAGCTTTCGATATGGGAATGGAAGGTTTGATGCTTGAATCTCATATCGATCCTTCGTGTGCTTTGAGTGATGCTGCCCAGCAACTTACACCTGCTGACCTGGCTAAATTACTCGATCGTTTGGTTATCCGGCATGAAAATGCAAACAACCCTGATTTTGAGAGTCAGTTGGATGTTTTGCGTAACCGTATTGACGCGATTGACACCGAACTCCTTGAAACACTCTCATCAAGAGTTGATATTGTGAAAAAAATCGGTCAATACAAAAAAGATAACAATGTTACTGCACTTCAAATAAACCGGTGGACCAAATTAATGGAAGACCGTGTTAATATTGGTAAAAAGCTTGAACTGAACGAAGATTTTGTGAAAACACTTTTTCAGCTGATTCATGAAGATTCGGTGCGGATGCAAACCGAAATAATGGATAAAGAGTAGGTCGGAAAACAAAATATTTGTCGGCATATTTCTATTGGAACTCCAAAAAGTTTTATGAAAATAGTTTCATAAAACTTTTTTATTTTAATCGATTTGAATTAGAGTTCTATCCTAAATCAGCAATCAACTCGTTACTCAAGGTTCCTAAAGCAATTTCGCGTACTTCACCTGTCATTTTAATATTCCAGGCTTTGTCAATTTCGATTTGAAGATTTCCGCCGGGCATTTTCACAGTCAGATTAGGTTCGGTTAAACCCCTTTTTACCATCACTGAAGCAACTGCGCATGACGAACTTCCTGAAGCCAGCGTCCAGCCGGCACCACGTTCCCAAATAATAATTTCAACTTCTGTTGGCGAAATTACTTTGGCAAACTGAACATTGATGCGGTTCGGAAACATTGGATGATTTTCAATGTAACTTCCGAATTGCTTGATTTCCTTTTCATCCAATTCATCCTTCAAAATTACGCAGTGTGGATTTCCTACCGAAACACAATTGATTTTGTAGTCTTTAAATTCGAGGTTTAAAATTTCGTCGATACACTCTTCATTTTCGCAATTAACCGGAATTTCAGCCGAAACGAAATTGGCCTTACCCATGTCCACTTTAATGGTTTTTGCCTTCTTGTTCACTTCCTCAACAACTTCGGCACGCACTACACCACCCGGAGTTTCAATTGTAAATATTTTTTCTTTCGAGAATTTGTTGTCGTATAAATATTTGGCAAAAATGCGTAATCCATTCCCGCTTTTTTCAGCTTCCGAACCATCGGGATTTAAAATTCGCAACCCAAAATTGGCTTTGTAACTGGGTACTTTTAATAAAATTCCATCAGAACCGATTCCGTAATGTACATCACATATTTTTTGTATTGCTTCCTTCGTCAATTCGAAATTGATTTCATACTGGCTTAAAACGATATAATCGTTACCCAGACCGTGAGATTTTACAAAGAAGTTTTGCATATCGAATATTTTAGGGTGCAAATGTATTAAACTACAATGAAATTTATCTGCACTTATTGCTCAAATCTGTTTCTCGGATTTTTATTTTTAAATTTGCACTGATATGCATACACAAAGACAAATAATAGACTTTATTTCAAAGAATAGAAACCTGTTAAATAAACAGTTTCATGTTTCCAAAATTGGTTTGTTTGGTTCTTATGCAAGAAACGAACAAACCGAAAATTCTGACATTGATTTATTAGTTGATTTTGAAGAAAATACAAATAATCTGTACGACATTAAAATCGAACTGAAAAGATTCTTTAAGGATAATTTAAATCTCAAGGTTGATATTTGCAGAGAAAAATATATTAAACCTATTTACAAAAACCGCATTATTAAAGAAGCTATTTATGTTGACTAAAGATTGGGATACTCTTGTTAACATTGGCGAGGCAATAGAAAAAATTGAAAAATATGCTGCTGATTTTATGAATGCAGATAATCTTTTTAAGGATTCCAAATCTTTTGATGCAGTTTTAATGAACTTCATTGTAATTGGTGAGATGACAGCAAAACTTTCGGAAGATTTTAAAACCGAAAATCCTGAAATAGAATGGTGGAAAATTAAAGGGTTAAGAAATATTGTTGCACACGATTATTTTGGTGTTGATGCGGAGGAAATCTGGCAAATTATACACAATAAAATTCCTGCTTTAAAATTGTTTATTCAGAAAAAAATTAAATAAAATGGCATTCATTAACGAAAATTACCTGAAACTTCAGGCCGGGTATCTTTTCCCGGAAATTGGGCGGCGTGTAAATGAATTTATTGCTGGCAACCCCGACAAAAAAGTAATTAAAATGGGTATCGGCGATGTTACCCAACCACTGGTTCCAAGCGTAGTTAAAGCTTTTCACGAAGGCGTGGATGAAATGGCAAAAGGCGCAACATTTAAAGGTTACGGCCCCGAACAAGGTTACGGATTTTTACGTGAAGCAATTGCAAAAAACTCTTATCACAACCGTGGAATTGACATATCTGCTGATGATATTTTTATTTCCGACGGATCGAAATGCGACACCGGAAATATTCAGGAAATTTTTGGGAACGACAATAAAATAGCAATCTGCGACCCGGTTTACCCGGTTTATGCCGATACTACTGTAATGGCTGGAAAAACAGGTATTTGTAAGTCAAATGGTTATTACGATGGAATTATTTACATGCCCTGCACCGACAAAACAGGTTTTATTCCTGAACTGCCGGAAGAAACTCCCGACTTGATTTTCCTTTGTTTTCCCAACAATCCGACGGGTGCAGTAGCTACAAAAGAAGTACTTAAAAAATGGGTTGATTATGCCATCGAAAACAAAAGCATTATTTTGTACGATGCGGCCTACGAAGCATTCATTACCGACGAAAATATTCCACATTCGATATACGAAATTGAAGGAGCAAAACAGGTTGCGCTTGAATTTCGCAGTTTCTCAAAAACTGCAGGGTTTACAGGAACACGCTGTGCTTTTACGGTTATTCCAAGTGAGCTAATGGCATATGACAAACAAGGAAATGCACACCAGGTAAAAAAACTGTGGAATAGAAGGCATTCTACCAAGTTCAATGGTGTTTCTTACCCGGTACAAAAGGCAGCAGCAGCTATTTATACAGAAGAAGGCAAAAAAGAGGTAACCGAAGTAATTGCCTATTACATGGAAAACGCGCGCATTATGAAATTAAGTTTAGCAGAGGCTGGTTACGAAGTTTTCGGTGGAGAAAATGCACCGTACATTTGGGTGAAGACTAAAAACGGGATGAAATCGTGGGAGTTTTTTGATAAACTTTTAAATGAAGCAAACGTTGTTGGAACCCCGGGTTCCGGATTTGGCCCGGCCGGCGAAGGTTATTTCCGTTTTTCGGCATTTGCCGACAGGGAAAATGTATTGGAAGCGATGGCGCGAATTACGAAATTGTAAGAAATCTCTTCCAACTTTTAATCAGCTGACAGAGAGTGGAAATAAAAATTCTGGTTTGAAGACTCAAACCGGAATTTTT
>DAOPKR010000101.1:8608-16936 GCA_035391305.1 Draconibacterium sp. | reverse complement strand
TTTAATCTAAACAGGAATGGAGAAAATCAGTAACTTTTTACAACTTGAAATCCTCAGTATTGGTGAATATAAAATCAGGGTTTTTACGCTGGCAATAATATTTCTGGTTTTTATATTAACCAAACTTGTGGTATGGCTCATTAAAAAAGCGTTGTTCAGAAAAAGAACCGACGACTTTGACCAGGGAAATGCCTATGCCATTTTTCAAATTATAAAATATTTTATTTGGGTTATTTCAATTGGTTTAATACTCGATTCTGTAGGTGTAAAATTAACTGTGCTGATTGCGGGTTCGGCGGCCTTGCTTGTTGGAATAGGACTGGGGTTGCAGCAAACTTTTAACGATATAATTTCGGGAATAATACTGCTTTCAGAAAGATCAATAAAAATTAATGACATTCTCGAAATAGACGATGACATTGTTATGATTCAGAAAATAGGATTGCGCACCTCAAAAGGACTGAACCGTGATGAAATTTCAATAATCATCCCAAACTCGCTGATTACAACCAACAAAGTTATAAACTGGAGTCACCAGACAAAAAAGACCCGTTTCAGAATTGGCGTGGGAGTTGCTTATGGAAGCGATGTTGACCTTGTTTTAAGGCTGCTGAGAGAAAGTGCTCTCGAACATCCCGAAATAACCGAATCAAATCAGGTTGAGGGCAGGTTTGCCGATTTTGGCAACTCATCGCTTGATTTTCAATTGCTGTTTTATAGCGAAAATGTGTTCCGTATTGAAAAGGTGAAAAGCGAGATCCGTAAAATTATAAACCGAAAATTTATTGAAAACAATATAAATATCCCGTTTCCACAAATGGACATCCATCTGAAAACCGGTGATTTAAATATAAACCGGAAATAAACTTGCAAATTGATGGTTTTTAGTAATTTCGGACGCTTCAATTTTGGGTGTTTACAATTAGTCGATTATTGGATTTTTGGTATATGAATTCACTTCGGAACAATATTGGCTTATTCGCATATTTCATTTTAAATGAGATACTTCTCATGTTCTTGTATATCTTTTCTGATCTCTGAAACTTCACGCTCCCCCACTCTGATTTTCACATTCATTTTTTTACAAATTTCTTTTTAGGGAATTAATAATATGGAATCGTTTATAAATTACCGGAATAGTCTGGTAAATAAAAACAGAATTGAGTTTTCGGCTTATCCAAACATCAAATGGTTAAATGAATACCAGGCCGTGAGCGCTCAGAAAAAGAGAGAAAAGCTAACTGAAAAGTTAAAGAACAACTGGCTTTTTAACGAAACAAAACCCTTTCACAAACAAATATCAAAAGGGTGCAGTTTGTGTGGACAGGGCACCTGGAGTTGTGTTTTTATAACAGGTAAATGTAACGCCAAGTGTTTTTACTGTCCTGCCTCGCAGGAAGAAGATTGTGTCCCGACATCACAAAATCTCCATTTCGAAACTCCTGAATCTTATGCCGAATATATTAACTATTTCAAATTCAAGGGAGTGAGTTTCAGTGGTGGTGAGCCTTTGCTTTTTTTAGACCGGACGTTGCAATATCTGGAACAAATCAGGAAAGATTGTTCGCCTGAAATTTACATATGGATGTACACCAACGGAATTTTAGCCAGTGAAGAGAAATTTAGGAAACTTGCTTCAGCCGGGTTAAATGAAGTTCGGTTTGATATTGGTGCAACCCATTTCAGTTTAGAAAAAATTGCTTTTGCAAAGGGCATTATTCCAAATATTACAATCGAAATTCCGGCAGTTCCTGAAGAAAAAGCAAGGTTAATACAGCTTCTGCCCGAAATGATAAAAGCAGGAGTTACCAACCTGAACCTGCACCAATTAAGGTTAACAAAACACAATGCGCCAAAATTGTTAAAACACAACTATACCTTTATTCATGCCGAACAACCGGTGGTTTTGGAATCGGAGCTTGCAGCCCTTGAAATACTGAGTTATGCTTTTGACAATAATCTTGAAATTGGCATAAATTACTGTTCCTTTTTCTTTAAAAACCGGTTTCAAAAAGCAGGATTCAGAAAACAAGTTGCCAATGCGCTTGCAGCACCCAATGAAATTATAACTGAAAAAGGGTTTATAAGAAATTATTCCGATAGTTCAATCAGCTACAACGCAATGGTAATTTTCGACAAGGATAAAGCCCTCATAAACGCTAATGAGCTGCAATTGATATATAAAAACTACCATTTCAAAAGCGAAACCGCATTAAAACCGTTGATTCCGGATAAAGAACTAAAAAACAGAATCGATGAGTTTCTTATAATCGACAACAATGAAATACCAAAGGATGAAGAACTTTTTAAAATATGGCAAATGGAAAAAATAGAATCAGGATTACGGGAATATTAAATCCTGAAACTACCCTGCATAACTATTTAATAATTTGAGCATTACAATAAAATTAAACTTTTTTACTTACTTAAAACGACTTTCCCGGTAAACGAAAAAATTCCAGATTGTAACTTACAGATATAAATTCCGGGTTGTAATTTCTGACCATTTTGGTTATCGCCGTGCCAAATGTATTCACCCGTTTGTGTTATATCGCTTTTTACCAGTCTTCCATCCAGCGAAAAAATGTTCACACTTATTAATTCATTATTGTCGTTTTCTATCTTCAACCTCGTTTCTTCAGTAAACGGATTGGGATAAATCTTCAATTGCTTTTCCGTACTGTTTTTCGCAAGCCAATCCGTTCCGGTTGTAATACTGTTTACTGCTCCCGGTGTACCCAGATTTACAACCGATGCTTTCCATGATTCAGCGTTCGAATTATCGTTGTGATAGCTGCTGAGTTCAAGTGTTAGCCCATTTCCATTGGGTTCAGCGGGCCAGGGGAATTCACTTCCGTAAGCAACAGAATCGACAAGTTGACCAGCTGTGTCATACAAACGGAGAGCGTCTTCAGTGCTTCCCAAACCAAAATCAAAATCACCAATATGGTTTAAAACGTTTGGATATATTGTGTTAAAATCAGTTTCTTTTCTGCAAAATACAAGATAATCGTTACTTTTTAGAACTGTATTTTGCGGAATAATATACTGATGGTCGTCATCGTTGTCTTTAAAAATCCACCCTGAAATATTGAGGTCAACCCTACCCCAGTTGTAAATTTCAACCCAATCGCCAGCATCATAATCTTCTGAAGAACTGTAATTTATTTCATTTATAACTACTGAATTTCCATCGTTGGCAACTTCTTCATAAATGGCTTTTACAGTAGTTGCCTTTTTCAGGTAAATTTCGGTTGAATTGTCTAAAACAGTAACTCCATTAACTTCCCAGCGTTTGAAAATATATCCGTTTCGCGGATTTGCAGTTAATGTAACAGGTACATTCTGAAAATATTTTCCCTGCCACAAATCGCCGCCAACTTCAATTGTATTCAGTTTTACGTTTCCTGCTTCAGCCGGAACAACAGACAACATTAAATCAAAAATACCTGCATTAATAAATTGCTGATTAATATGATTTCGAACATATTGCGGCCTGTTTTGGGCAAAGTTTTTCATTGTTTCTACGGCAGAATTCCAGGTTGACGGACCCGGTGTACCCCATCTTTTATAATTGTCCGGTATTTCGGGCAGAACAAGCGCACCAATACTGTCGATTTTTGCCACTACGTTTTCGCTGACAAAAGTTGTATTTAACATATCAGCAAAACGGGTTATAAATTTATATTTAAAAGTAGAGTTTTGAACAAGCCTTCTGAGCATGAATGTTGACCATGGCGGATTGGGCCAGCTTGGTCCGTTTGGTTCGAGGGCAAACTGAATTGTATTTAGCGTATAATCAGTATTTCCGTAAATACCAAAGCCAAAATCAGTGTCATATAAAATCCACCTCCATTTTCCGTCTTCAGCCTGAGGCCGCCAGAATTTTATGTTATTCCCCGGCCAGTCGCGATTATTAAAATAGATTTGTGATAACTGGTAATCAATAAAATTATCAATATCTATCTGGCTTGCCACATATTCATAATTTGCATTATTTACCATGCTGTTGCTATTCAAAAAATCCAGTAATTCAAGATATTCGCTGTTCGACCCTTCAACAATTTGCGATTGCCCCTCAAGAATATTGATTTTGTCAGAATCAACTCCATGATTGCTTTCAATATAATCTTCATTAACTTTTTCGCGCAGGTTCAGTTCGCCCCAATATTCTCCGTTTAAATACAAAACTGCAGGTTCAAAAGCCTGAATATCAGTATTCATATCTCTTACCAAATCGGTCATAAATCCATCTCTGAAACGTGTATAACTATAATCGTTTCCTGAATTGCGGAGTACAAATGATTTAAATGAAGTAATTTCTGGTTTCGATTTAAAAAGCGCAACATCTTCCAAAACCGGATCGCCATATTCATTACTAAAAAAAACGGCGAGCGATTTTTGCGGATTTGCACGGCTCCACGCTCCAAATATTTTTATTCCACAGTTAAGGTTAAAAACTCGTTCGCCGTCGGCACCAATCATTTCAATACTTGCCGGTTTTTCCCAGTCTTCCCAAAAATTTGCTCCGAAATATGGATTTTGATTTTCATATGAATCGCCTAAAACATAAATTCCAGTCTCGTTGTCCCAAAGGTTTTCGTAATTTGTTGAAATTGAAATTACAGGTAAAGTTGGTTTTTCATCAAATAAATAGGTGTGTGATGTAATTTTCCCCGGAATAGCCCCGGGTTTGAATATTCTTGCCCTTATTACTTTATTCTTGTCAATCTGGATTCCAAACTGATATTTTGCACTCGTAATTTTGGGTTCGTCTCCATTTTCTGTAAACCTGATTTCCTCACCGGCAGCTGCACCGCTTAACGACAAATACTGAGGAGTTGACAGGAACATATTTTTGATTGAAAATTTGACTTCGCCACTCACAAAATCTTTTGCAATTTCAGTATTGTTTGGAAATCCCGGAGTTGATTCTGCAAAATACCCCCAGTTTTCAGGGTTATTTATATCGCGCCCAAAAGAATAGTTGCCTGGTATTATTCCGTAACTAATTGAATCGCTTACTGTACCATCCTTAAACGTTATGCATAAAGTTTCACCTGATGCGGAAAGTTTGAAATTAGTATGCGGATTCAGGTTCTGAACGTTCACATAATTTGAAACTGGTGCATTTAAATTCTCCTGGGCCGCATAACCTACTGATAATATTGGTATTGCCGACAAATCGCTTGAAGTTAGGTTTGTGTTGTGAACCTGAATTGCAAGCACATTTTCATTTTCATTCAGCAAATTAATGTATTGTGAAATATCAAAACCGTCAGGCAAACCGCCATTAAAAATGTTAGCTTCGTGCGAATTGGCTGCAGTGTTGTAACTAACCGCTGATCCGGATTCCCCCATACTTGCCCTGCAAATTTCGGTTCCGTTCAGGTAGGCTACAAATCCATCGTCATAATCCATGTGCAGCCAAAATGATTTTAAATTCTGCAGATCGGTTACCGCAAACTTTTTGCGCATAAAAACCGACATTTTACCTGATTCGATAACTGTATTGTCGTCTCCATCGCCAAACCCAATTCCACTTGGGCCTGTTAACCAGCCTGTTTCCGAAAAACCATATGATTTCCATGCTGAAGAAGGCTCAGTTGACGGAACAAAATAACGCCAGTTCTGACCAATATCAATAATTGTGTACCAATGTAACGGGGCAACCGGCCTGTCTTTTCCTGATGCATAAATAAGTAAAGGCTGATTTGGTTTTAAAATTATTTCGGGCATCTGCCACTTTAATAAATCATCGGGATTTTCGCTTAAAAAATAATCGGAAAGATTAATATCTGAATCGCTGTTGTTTAAAATCTCAAGCCAATCAGGTGTGTCACCATCTTCATCATACACAACCTGTGTATTGGATGACATGATTTCGTTAATTTTTAAAACTTGTGCATTTGAATTTAGAAATATTACAAACACAGCGATTACCACAAACAACAAACGATAGAAAAAATTCATAATATTAGTTTTGAATAGCTTGGCAAAAAAACAAAAATTAAAGGGTTAATAAAAATGTAAAAGGTTAAATCGTGATGTTATGCAAAGGTTATTATACAAAAAAGAGGGATCGAAATATCGACCCCTCGTATATCATGGTGTGAATTAATCAGTGAATTAATTTTTTGTCAATTCAGTTTTGCTTTTTGCAGTAATATCAAAAGTAATTTCAAATTCATCGTAGATCATTTTGTCGCCCAGCCCTTCAAAAAATTTGCCCGAACCATAACGAATATCCCATTTCGTGCGGTCAAGTTTGGCAGTGCCGTTAGCTTTTACCACCCCATTTGAAACATTTACTTTTGCCGGAAAACTGATGTTGTTTGTTATTCCTTTAATTGTAAGTTTCCCGTCAACCGTGTAATCTCCACCGTTACCTTTTTTAACCGAAGTTATTTCGAAAGAAGCCTTCGGATGTTTTTCAACCGAAAAGAAATCATCAGATTTCAGGTGTCCAACCAGCTTATTATTCCATTCAGCATCCGTTATATCCGTACAGGTAATAGAATTCATGTCAATGTTGATATTTGCTCCAACCACTGCATTTTTCTCAACCCAAACGTTTCCGCCATTCAGCGAAACATTACCTGAGTGTTCGCCTGTTACTTTTTTGGCGTTCCATGTTACCTGACTGGCTTTCGTATCAATTTCAAATGCCGATTTTTCTTCTTTGGAATTTGTGGCAAACACAGTTGATGATGTAATCAATATTGCTGCTAATAAACCATTTAACTTTTTCATTTTTTTCGTTTTTATTTGTTTAACAGTGCAAACATACTACGTAAACACTTCGAAAAAAATAAACTAGTTTAAGAAAAATACTAATTAGTCTTTTTTTCTTGCCCGATTCGATAAAATCTTGCTTAAAAACTCAGGTGTAACTCCCAAATAGGACGATATATGATATTGTGGCAGCCTTTGAATCAGTTCGGGATGATGTTTTGAAAGTTCTTCATAATTTTCATCAGCAGTTTTTGATAAGATTGAAACCAGCCTGTTTTGCAAAAAGATGTACGACTTTTTGATGTATCTCACAAATGTGGAGAAATTGTTGGTTAACAAATTCAGGTTTTCATCCGAAACAGAATAAACCGTGCTTTTTTCAATTGCTTCAAGATAAAATGAAGTTGCTGCAGGAGTTGAAAGATCGCCAATCCACTGGTTTTCTCTGGCGAAAAGTATATTAAATTCTTTACCCGAAGTATCATTAACATACATTCTTAACAGACCTTTTTCAACAAAATAGTGCTTTGTATTGCTCTCGCCGCTGCTAAAAATGATTTCCTTTTTTTTGAAAGTTTCTTTTTGAAATGCATTTAAGATTATTTCATTTTCACCATCAGTTAGTTGCCGGTTGTAGATATGTTCGTAATAACTGACTATTGTTCCGCACTTTTCCATAAGCTGATATTGTTAGATGGTAAATGTATAAAAATTGCTTTTTTAATATTTAAACCTGCCGGCAATTTGGTTTTCAATTAAGAAATTATTATTCACTTTACATTAACATAAACGATCGAGAAAATAGTTTTAAAAAGAGATACACTTCTCGGCAAAAAACTCTATTTTTCGACACAACAAAAAAATTAAAAACGATATGAAAAAAAATCTTATTTTGTTACTTGTAGCAGTTTTGCTGGCAGGTACTGCTTTTTCACAAGTAAACAAACTTTCAAAAAAAGAGAAAAAAGAAGGCTGGGTGTTGTTGTTTAACGGCAAAAACTTTGACGGCTGGCGCCAGTGCAACGGAACTGCAATGCCTGCAAACTGGGTTTTGGAAGATGATGCAATGAAAGTTGTAATTGGAGAAGGGAAAAACCCCGGACAAGGCGCTAATGGCGACATTTTGTTTTCAGAAAAGAAGTTTAAAAACTTCGAACTTTCAATCGACTGGAAGGCAAGTAAAATGGCTAATTCGGGCATTTTCTACAATGTTCGTGAAGTGCCGGGCAAACCTATTTATTATGCTGCTCCCGAAATTCAGGTTCTCGACAATGACGATGCTACCGATAATAAAATCGACAGCCACCTGGCAGGGTCATTGTATGATATTATTGCTGCCGACCCAAAAACTGTGCACCCTGCCGGAAAATGGAACACTATTGTAATTAAAGTAAAAGACGGAAAAGTTACTCATACTCAGAATGGAACAGAAGTAGTTTCTTATACTTTGTGGACTCCGGAATGGGATGCAATGGTTGCCAACAGCAAATTTAAGTCTTTCCCGGGCTGGACCGAAGGAATTGCAAAAGAAGGTTATATTGGTTTGCAGGACCATGGATATCCGGTTTGGTTCAGAAATATAAAAATCAGGGA
>DAOPKR010000101.1:2910-8508 GCA_035391305.1 Draconibacterium sp. | reverse complement strand
TATATTTGCATTTATAAAAAAATTTAAAAAGTCCGTATTCAATGAAAAAATTATTCTATTTCCCTGTTTTGGCTTTTGCAGTGACCGTTGCATCATGCACTGGCAAAAAAGAGGCAGAACCAAAAACTGAACCCGAAACCAACTTTACACAATTTGTTGATCCATATATCGGAAGCGATTACCACGGACATGTTTTTGTGGGTGCAAATGTTCCGTTTGGGGCAGTGCAATTGGGGCCTAACAACCCAACCCAGGGCTGGGACTGGTGTTCGGGTTATCATTATTCCGATTCAATTTTAATTGGTTTTGCTCATACACATTTAAGCGGAACTGGAATTGGCGATTTGGGCGACATTCTTTTCATGCCGGTTTCAGGCGATTTCACTCCATCTAAAAATGACAAGGAACAATACAGCTGGCAGGCAAAATATACCCACCAAAACGAAACCGTAAAACCCGGTTACTATGCAATCGACATTGAAAAATACAATATAAAAGCTGAATTAACAGCTTCAGAAAGAGTTGGTTTTCATAAATACAATTTTAAAGATGAGGGTAATTCGAAAATAGTTGTCGATTTAAAATATGGAACCGGTTGGGATAATCTTACCAAGGGTGAAATAAAACAAGCCGGCAGCAGCAGTATTCAGGGATTGCGTTTTTCAAAAGGCTGGGCCAACGATCAACGTATTTTTTATTATACCGAATTTTCAAAGGAAATAAAGAACTTCGAAATCATAAAATCCGACAAAAACATTGGCGATTTCACAGCCATTATCGAATTTGAGGGAAATGGTGAATTGATGGCAAAAACAGCCATTTCTCCCGTAAGTATTGAAGGGGCAACAAATAATCTTTCAACCGAAATCGCTGACTGGGATTTTGATTCGGCATACAAATCGGCAAATGAAAAATGGAACGCCGAACTTGGAAAAATCAATATTGAAACTGAAAATTTAGCTGAAAAGAAAACCTTTTATACTTCGCTGTTTCATACAATGATTGCACCTTCGCTTTTTAACGACGTTAACGGTGATTACCGCGGAGCAGACCATGAAGTTCATCAAAATCCGGGACACCAGACTTATACAACATTTTCATTGTGGGATACCTACCGTGCCGCGCACCCGTTGTTTACACTGGTTCAGCCGGAGCGTGTAAACGATTTTATAAATACAATGCTCGATATTTATGATCAGCAAGGTAAACTCCCCATTTGGCATTTGCATGGAAACGAAACAAATACGATGGTTGGTTATCATGCAATCCCGGTAATTGCCGATGCATATTTAAAAGGATTCACCGGTTTTGATGCCGAACGTGCTTTTGCTGCCATGAAATCATCAGCTTTACGCGACGAACGTGGGTTGGATTTTGTAAAATCACAGGGTTTTATACCCGCCGACTCGCAGGTTGAATCGGTTGCACGCGCACTTGAATATGCAATTGACGACTGGTGTATCGCAGCAATGGCAAAAGCTTTGGGAAAAACTGAAGATGCCGAACTGTTTTCAAAACGTTCAAAATATTACAAATTCTATTTCGATGATAACATAAAATTTATGCGTGGTAAAATGGCCGACGGAACCTGGCGGACACCATTCAGCCCAATATCTTCACAACACCGCGAAGATGATTTTTGTGAAGGAAACAGTTGGCAATACACATGGCTTGCACCTCAGGATGTTGAAGGACTGATTGAAATCCACGGTGGTGAAAAAGCATTTGTAACAAAACTCGATAGTTTATTCTCAATTTCTTCGGAACAGGTTGAAGGTGCTTCGTCTGATATTTCAGGTTTAATTGGCCAGTATGCACATGGAAACGAGCCAAGTCACCATACCGTTTATTTATTTGCTTATGCCGGTCAGCAATGGAAAACCGCTGAAAAAGTGCGCGAAATCTGCACCACTTTTTACACCGACCAACCCGACGGTTTATGCGGAAACGAAGACTGCGGACAAATGTCGGCTTGGTATGTTTTATCTTCAATGGGATTTTATCCGGTAAATCCGGCAAACGGCGCTTATGTTTTTGGCAGCCCGCTTTTCAATTCAGCTGAAATTGCTTTGACCGATGGAAAATCATTTAAAATAATTGCAGAAAACAACAGCCAGGAAAACCTTTATATTCAGTCGGCAACTTTAAATGGAAAACCATACACAAAATCATTCATTACCCACAAGGAAATAATGAACGGCGGTGAATTGGTTCTCAAAATGGGGAATACACCAAATCCTGAATTTGGAGCAGACATGGAAGACAGACCTAAATCGATAGTATATTAAATTTTATAATTAACCACAGCAGGCACATAGGGCACAATTGAAAAACTATGTATTCTGTGTGGTCAAAAAAAACAAAAAAATGAAAATTACAACATTAATCATCGCCCTCATATTTTTATTCGGGTGCAGTAATTCGGTAAAACAAGAACAATCAACAGCAGTTAAAAATGAGAAATTAACCGATCTCGTAAATCCGTTAATGGGGACCGATTCAAACTATGCGCTTTCCAACGGGAACACTTACCCGGCAATTGCCCGGCCCTGGGGGATGAATTTCTGGACACCGCAAACCGGAAAAATGGGAAACGGCTGGTGTTACGGATATGACGACACAAAAATCCGCGGCATCAAGCAAACCCACCAACCAAGTCCGTGGATAAACGATTACGCTGCGTTTTCGTTTATGGCAGTAACAGGTGATTTGAAATACAAGGAAGATGATCGGCAGTCATGGTTTTCGCATAAAGCTGAAGTTGCAAAACCTCATTATTACAAAGTATATCTGGCCGATTTTGACGTTACTGCCGAAGTTACACCAACCGACCGGGCAGCAAATTTCAGGTTCACTTTTCCGCAAAACGATAATTCGTATTTGATTTTGGATGGATTTGACGGTGGTTCGATGGTAAAAATCATACCTGAAGAACGGAAAATAATTGGTTACTGTCAGAACAACCACGGTGGTGTTCCTGCCAATTTCAGAAACCATTTTGTGGCAATTTTCGATAAAGATTTCGAAATAACAAAAACATGGAAAGATGAAGATCTGACAGATTCAAAAGAAGCAAAAGGTTTTCATGCCGGGGCAATTGTGGGTTTCAAAACCACAAAAGGAGAAAAAGTGAATGTTAAAGTTGCCTCATCATTTATCAGTCTGGAACAGGCAGAACTGAACCTTGAACGCGAAATCGGATCCAAAAATTTCGAAGACATTAAAAATGAAGGAGAAGCCATTTGGGAAAAAGAGCTTTCGAAAATAAAAGTAGAAGGCGGAACCGAAGAACAACGCAAAACTTTTTATTCGAGTTTGTACCGCACACTTCTTTTCCCACGCAAATTTTATGAATACAATGCCCAAAACGAAATTGTGCATTACAGTCCATACAACGGCGAAGTTTTGCCAGGCTACATGTTTACTGACAATGGTTTCTGGGATACTTTCCGCGCAGTGTTTCCATTTTTCACATTGATGCACCCTGAACTGAATTCGCAAATTATGGCGGGTTTGGTAAATACTTACAAGGAAAGTGGCTGGCTGCCGGAATGGGCAAGTCCCGGTCACAGAAATTGTATGATTGGCTCCAATTCAGCATCGCTAATTGCAGATTCATATTTAAAAGGAATCCGTGGTTATGACATTGAAACGTTGTATGTAGCCATTTTGAAAAATACCGAAGGATGGAACGAAAAAACAACTTCAGTAGGACGTTTTGGCGCTGATTATTACAACAAATTGGGCTACATTCCTTATGATGTGGATATCCGCGAAAACACAGCCCGAACACTTGAATATGCGTATGCCGATTATTGCATTTGGAAACTGGCACAGGAATTAAAAAAACCACAGGAACAAATCGACCTTTTCAAAAAACGGGCTCGTAATTATGTAAATGTTTTTGATCCTGAATCAAAATTAATGCGCGGAAAAAATGAAAACGGTGAATTCCAGTCGCCATTCAGCCCGTATAAATGGGGCGACGCGTTTACTGAAGGAAACAGCTGGCACTACACATGGAGCGTTTTCCAGGATATTGAAGGACTGAAAAATCTGATGGGCGGAAACGAGCAATTTGCAGGAATGCTTGACTCAGTTTTTGTTGTTCCTCCTATTTTCGATGAATCGTATTATGGCGGTGTTATTCATGAAATACGCGAAATGCAGATTGCCGGAATGGGAAATTATGCCCACGGAAATCAGCCCATTCAACACATGATTTATTTGTACAACTACGCCGGACAACCCTGGAAAACTCAAAAATGGATACGCGAAGTTTTAAACAAACTGTATAATCCACAGGCTGACGGTTATTGTGGTGATGAAGATAATGGTCAGACTTCGGCATGGTATGTTTTTAGTTCAATGGGATTTTACCCGGTTTGCCCCGGAACTGATGAATATGTTTTTGGCGCGCCGCTATTCGATAAAATTACACTTCAGCTTGAAAACGGGAAAGAGTTTATTATCAATTCGCAGAATAATTCGAAAGAGAATTTTTATGTTGATGACATTCAACTGAACGGAGCTGAATATGACAAAAATTTTATCAAACATTCAACGATTATGGATGGCGGGGAAATTAATTTTTCAATGACAAATACGCCAAATAAAAAACGGGGAACTTCAAAAGAAGCTTTTCCATATTCGATGACGAACGGGGAAAATTAGTTCAGAGTTCAGAGTTCAAAGAGTTCAGAGTTGGATTCCGTCCTGCAGATTGTTATCGGGGATGGAATCCATTTTTTTTGTTATTGATTAAAAATTTTGCGGAGCCGGGAATTTTATTGCAGATTTTAAAGTAATCCTTTTAATTTAGCCCTACTTTAAAAAAACCAAAGATGAAACCTAAAACCTATGTTAAACCTGTTGTTCTCTGTATCGTTTTGTTCTTTTTCAGTTTGAATATTTATGCACAAACCAGTGTTTCGTTAAAATCGCAGTGGCTCGACCCAACAAATCTTTTTACCGAAAAAGTACCAACAGCAGAATTCAATACAACTTTTTCAGTTGGAGGAAACTGGAGCCTGAATTTCTACTACGCGCATGATGTTGAACACCTCTCCCCCATTTATTTGATTGGTGGGGTAAACAACACACGTGAGTCATCAAAAAAGGACAGCCTGGTTTTTGCAAAATCTCCGGCCCGAACATTTTCAAAATATTCACGCAACATTTTTGTAAGTTACCAATACAGCCAAACCATCCGGCAACTTTCGTGGGTTCAGCCCATTGTTACATGGGATTGGAACTTTATCAAGAATCCTTCTCATTCTGTTCATACTCTAACAGCAGAAATTTCCGGTTGGATGTCAATTCAACGCGAAAATGAATACCAGGATGGTGGTTATATCAACGGAAAATACAATTACGCCAGGCACTTTGAAAAATGGTTGCTGAACAGTAACCTTTCAACCATTGCAATTGTGGTTCTTGAAGAAGAAAGAGACGTTTTTGTTTTGGGAGAAATACTCACACTTTCCGCCACTTATCTTCCGTTTAACACAACTCTTGAAGTAGTTTTAAACAAACCACTGATCACAAAAGACGATGATGATCTGGGTTTTACTGTTGGTTTGATAAAGGAGTTTTAAC
>DAOPKR010000101.1:0-2810 GCA_035391305.1 Draconibacterium sp. | reverse complement strand
TTTTAACAGTTAGTAGAAATCGGTTACCTAATCCTTTTTGCTGAACATTATACCACTGAACAGCCTCCTGGATGTCAATATAAAAATCAGGATGAAAAACAACTTTAAACCTCATTTCTCATTGTTGAGTCTTTCCTCTATTTCATCCCAAACAAGATAACTGTCAGGCGAATTTTCATATTTTGCTATCCGTTCCCGTACTATTGATTTATGTTCTTCAGGAACTTCAAAACCTTTTTCTTCCTTAACTTCTTTGACAAAAGTGATACATTCCATCAATTCAACAAAGAAATCTACTTTATCATCAGTCACGGTTATTGTAAATTGTTTCATTTTAAAAAGTTTCTATCCAAAATTAACAAAAAAGAAGCAACAAACAGAATGAGGTTATAAAATCAATTTACAATTACCTCATCAGCAAAAATCCACGCTGGCGAACCGGCTGCATTGTGCCATGCGGGTGCTGTTGACATATTTTTAGCTGCAATTTTTATGAAACGGGCTTTCACAGGTTTAAAAACACCTGTAAAATATGCAATATCATTTCGCTTACTTTCAGCGGTAAGCGGACGAGGATTGGCAACAGTTTCAATTTTCTGAAATGATTCTGAATCGTTCGAAACGAAATATGTTACATTCTCAGGAAAGAAAACAATGTGGTTTGTAACCTGTAAAAATGCAGTCGAAATAGTATCGATTTCCATTTCACTTCCCAAATCAATTACCGCTTCCAAATCATTGCCTTCGAAACCCAGCCAGTTGGCGTAAAAATTACTGCCTCCCAAAGCGCCGTCGGTAAGTGCCTGCGGATTTTCACCGGCATATTTCTTTGGTTTTGTGTTGAGCGTAACTTTTTTATCCCGTGCCACATTTGTCATTGCCGCCCGCTGCAGTGTATTTTCATACAAAGCCAGGTATTCATCAACAGTGTATCCCATTTCGTTCATTAATTTGATTCCCGCATTTTGGCAACTTTCCTTAAACCTGCTGATTCGCAAACTCACGTCGGCAGAAACCGTCACGTTTTCCAGCATCTGAAAATCGGGCGACATGCCGTTTCTGGCCATTTCAAGCATGGCATAATCGGTGCTCAGACGGGCAATTTTTACGCGCTGCAAAACTTCAGGTTTGTTCTCAACTGCACTTTCAGCGTTATCAAAAATTGCGTTATATTGTTTCAGGACTTCCGGATTCAGCCACGAGTTAAAAGCCTGCGCCGGGTCGCCATATAAAAACAGAAAAAATGTACTGTCATTTTTAATTTCATTATGAATTAAATCGATATAGTTTTTTACAAAAATCCCAGCTTCTTCGTAATATCCGTTTGTAAAATCTGTAATGATTTCATCTGCATCCAAATCGGGATTCCACAATAGTTTTGCGGTGAGGTAAGAGCGCAGCTCAAACAATTCGCTGGGTTGGTGGCTGTGCTGTTCAAAAACCCAGGTTGCGTGATTGTCGCGAAAGAATTTTATGTTGGGTTGAAGTGTGCTGATATTGGGAAACGGTGCCAGAAAATTGGTGAACTGCGTTGTGTAATCCCAAATCCGAATGTGTTCCGTTTGCGCCTTCCAGCCGATTAAATCTGCTGCAAAATCGGTACATTTTTCTTCGATAGGTGCACTCCTGTCGCATTCGATTGAACAAAGCGTAATCAGCACATTATCCGCAGGTTTTGTTTTCGAAGGTTTCCGGGTGTATTGATAGGCAAGCGTTGAAATGGTTTTATCGGGAAAACCGGCGGCTACTGCGTTTACAAAACGAATCATTGTGCCGCTGGCCGAACCTTCCTCTTCATCTATTTTCCTGCAGTCATCACACTGGCAATTCAGTGTATTGTCATCCTGGCTCACCGAAATAACCTGTGCATCGGGATATCGTTCAAACCAAACTGCCACCGAATCGGTAACAAGCCGGAGCACTTCCCTGTTTGTCAGACAAAGTTGTGTGTGTTGTCTTTTTCCGTTGCGCAAAGCATAATATTCGGGATGAGATTTAAAAAAACTCTTTGCAGGCAAAAACCGGTTAAATGTGTGTACCCGCGCCGTTGGAACATAACCGGGAAACGCATCGTGGGTAACTTTCATTTTGTCGGCAAACGTTGGATTATCGTAAAATAAAAGCGAGTGAACCGTGCGGGTTGTAATTTCGGGCGTATAAATATCGTTTAAAGGAATTTGTACAGAAACAGTTTTCGCGGCAGGTATTTTTTCAACTTCAGGGGAATACCAGCGGCAAGCTGCATATTTTTCAAGAAATTCGTAAACTGCGTACAAAACACTTTGCGAACTGCCTCCTGTAATTACAATATTTTCACCGTCATTTTTAATAATCACTGAATAAGGCGACAACGCTTCACTGTTATTTCCACCAATAAAAACCTTGTTTTTATCTGCGGCAGCATTCGTTTCGGTGACAACAGGAATTTGTACACCCGAAATTTTTTCAATGTAATACTGAAACTGGCCGGCAGCCTGCTGAAGCGTTGTATCAGCATTAGCGGGCAGCATAATTTCGTAATCCGACTGATTGTTTTTTACAAGATTTACCCGGTTGTTTTGGGTGCAGGCAAACAATGTTGCCAAAAGCAGGATAATAAACGATTTTGATTGCCACATGATTTTTATAGTTACAGGTTTTAAAAGGTGAAAGTTAAGTGAAATTGGCAAAATAATGAAAGCGAAAAAGGTACAAATGTGTTTCGGTTGTACTAATTGTTAAGAGTTCTGTAACCCGTACTTTCCTTTGCAAAAACAAAAACAATTTTGGCCTTAGGGGCAAGGCATCTCGCCTGAGGCGAGACAAATTTA
>DAOPKR010000100.1:12340-16986 GCA_035391305.1 Draconibacterium sp. | reverse complement strand
CATTCATTCACCCATTTTCCCCTCCGGATACTCCACATTTACCAGGAACAAGCCTTTTGCAGGGGCCGAAGCGCCTGCAGCACCGCGGTCTTTTGCTTCAATTATTTTCCTGAAATCGCTGAGTGAGAGTTTTCCTTTTCCTACTTCGAGGAGCGTACCAACTATTGCACGAACCATGTTTCGTAAAAAACGATCGGCTTTTATTGTAAAAATCAGCTGTGTATTAACAACTTCCCACTGCGCCCAAAGAATTTTGCAGTTGTTTGTTTTCACATCGGTATGCAAACGGCTAAAACTTGTAAAATCTTCATATTCGGCCAAAATGCGCGCGGCTTCATTCATTTGGTCAATATTCAGTGCTAACAAATATTTAAAACTCGTGTCGGTTTTAAACGGATTTTTTTGCGTTGAAATGTAATATTTATAGGTGCGCGAAACGGCGCTAAACCGGGCATGCAAATCAGGTTCAACCGGCCATATTTTTTGACAGGCAATATCGTAGGGTAAGAGACTGTTCAATTTGTATAACAGGTTTTCCGGCTCCCTGATATCTTTCTCCGTATCGAAATGAAGAACAAAAAATGAGGCGTGAACACCTGTATCAGTGCGGCCAGCGCCCACAACCTCAATGGTTTCGCGCAACACGGTTGACAAAGTTTTTTCAATTACTTCCTGCACAGAAATTGCATTTGGCTGAATTTGCCAACCATGGTAATTTGTTCCCTTATAACTGATCTGTAAAAAATACCGTTTCAAATTCAAAACTCTTTATTGTACAACAACTACCCAATCTTTTTCACTTTCAGAAGGTGGATTCCCCAAACTTTGAAAACCTTTCCCCTGTAATGTTTCCAGTGAACCTGCCGCCATTTCGCCGCCATTTCGCGGATTAAACCATTTTATGTAGAAGGTTTTGTCTTCATTCAAATTGATTTTTGCATTCTGAGTTCCGGCAGGTAAAAATACAATATAAACTTCACCCGGTTTTTCAATACAATAGGCACCTTTTGTATTCACAAGTTCATCGTTGCATTTCATTTCTTCCAAAGGAAACTGCCGAATAAACCGGGTTGCCAGCGCCGATTGTTTCCACCATGTATCGCGGCTGCGAAAATCATCGAGGTTTAAATCATTGTGCGGGTAACGGTAACCACAATACCATTCCACTCCTGCCCCACCGGCCAGCAAAGTTCCCCACAAACAATCCAGACGCACTGTATCATGCTGTGCATCATGCGAATCAGGCATAACCCCTTTCCATGCCGGGCCAATTTCATCAAGATTTACCAGCCATCGTTTTCCTGATTTTGCTGATTCGTCAATCCATTTTTTAATCCGTTCGTGTACTCTTGCAGGGTCGGCAATTTGCATGGAAGGCCCGTCCATATTCTCGAAACCCAGCATCGGGTTCAGGTAATCATCCTGATGACTGTCGTTTGAATGCGTGTGTAAAACAACAATCGAGGGATAGGAATTAACCTTTTTCAAATAGTTCATCATATCTTTTTTCTGGGCATCGGTTTGGCCGATTGGTGTCCAGCTGGCAGGTCCGTTTTCTTCGCCAATATTCCACGTAACCGCCAGATGATGACCAAATCGTGCGACCAATTCACGCAGGTACAATTTTCGCTGAACATCGGTGTAACCGTTGTCGAGCAAACATTCGTTTTCGGTTTCCTGTAACACAAAATGGTTCATAATACCCAGTTTTTCCATTTGGTCGAAAACCAACTCCCACTGGTCGAGTTTGCTGCAATCAAAACGGTAACGTTCGTTGTGATCGGTGTAAGGCCAAACATCTTTGCCATCGCCCAAAATATTCATTGTGAGCATGTAAACCGAATTTACACCAACCGAATGCAGATAATTTAAAGCGCCAATTATTGTTTTACCTTTTCCATTTTGCCAGGTTGGGTCGCCCTGTTTCCAGTCGGCAAAATGAGGTTCATATTTATGCAGACTTTTTTTGGGGTCGGCTTCACCCTCCCTAACTTCAGTTTTCAGGCTGTAACGAAGGGTTTGGTCGAAATCAGCAAAAGCAAGAAAATTCTCAGGGCTGTCGGCACCATTTTTTATCCATATTTCGTCCGAATCCTGAAATTTGAAATACCCATTTTCTCCGTTTACAATTCTACCTTTTGCCCGAAAATCGTCACCTGTTTTGTCAGATGCAGTAACTTCAAAACTTCCTTCTCTTCCATCTCCTTCAACTGCATCACCAATGTTTTCACCATCTTTTACTACAATATCCTTTCCTTTACGGAATGATATTTTGTAATTCCATGTCCCCGTGATATCAGGGCGAAAATGAATTTTCCAAATACTACCGGCATCGGCTGAGGTTTCAGCAGCATTTCCATCAGCAGCATAAAACCCGGGAATTATGTATGATTTTGATCCATTTGTAAATGTCGCTTCAAGTTTATAATCCAAAAACGGATTTTCCTTTGCCCACTCGGAAGTTTCAGGACCTTGCAGAACAAGTGTTATTTTGTGCCATTGCTGCAATTCGCCTTCAATTTTAAAAGATTTTTTTTGTTGATCTTGGCACGAAAAAAAGAGGAAAACCGATATAAAGAAGCTTAGGTTTTTCATGTCGTTTAATGATAAATGAACAGTTTGGTTAATCAATATCAATATGAAATATTATAACATTTTCAGCCCCAATAATTATTGAAGGCACACTTACAAGCATTCAACTATTCAGTTTTAGTAATTCGGTCAATTGGGGTCAATTCAAGTTTTCTGAATTCAACTTCCGAACCTTCGGCCTGAACTGCAATTTGTCCTTTTGTAGCGGTGCAGTTGGTTCCAAAATTCACAAGATCATCGTTTACCCAAACTTTAATTGAGTCGGCCACACATTCAACCACCATTTTATTCCATTCGCCAACCGGTTTTTCAGAGCCGTCGGTAAGATTCAGAATATGGCGTTCTTTGCCTTCCGTTCCACCCCAGTTTTCTTTTGGTCCGCGGCGGGTTTCCATATCGGGCACTGTAATGTCTTCTAAAATACACCAGAAATCGCCGGCATTTTCGTGCATCATTTGCACTTCAAGCGATTTCGGAAACATTGCGTAAAGTGCACGCGGTGTTGATGCATGAACCAGTAAACCGCAATTCCCGGGTTCTCCTGCAAAACGGTATTCAGCAACAATCCTGTAATTCTGATAAATAGAATCGGTAATTAAATGTCCACCCGGAGTCCCAAGGCTAACCAACATTGAATCGCGCACAATAAATGGGTTGATCGTGTCAGGATTTTCATCCATCGCCGGAACATCGACATGCCAGCCGGTTAAATCGACACCGTTGAACAAAGAAACAGTTTTTGGAGCTGAAGGTGCAACAGCGCATGAATAAGCCACAAAAAGCAGGGGAGCAAAAAAAAGCAGATTTTTCATTTTTGTATAATTTAAGTTGATATTGATGCCAAATTAGTTGTTTGTTATTTAATATTCAATTGTTGTTTTGCCCATTTTATGTATTGTTCCCAGTCATAATCTGTAACATCATGAACTCCGGTGCGGATATGATAGGCAACCGTATTTTGAATTGGCTGGTTAACTTTGGGCATTTCAACCGATTCAATTCCCTTTTTTCCGTATAACTGATAAACCGGAGCAGCGTAATAAGCGCCCAGATATTCTCCGTGGGGGTCGGCCCATTTGTCATCTTCGGCACTGGCCACATACAGCGGGCGCGGGGCAATCAGCGCCAAAAGTTCGTGCTGATCTACCGGCATAATGTCTTCTTTATTACTGAAGTTGTGAAAGTTTTTGCAAAACCAGTGAGGAAAACTATTATTGATCCGCCAAAGAGTTTCGCCAAATTTTCGTTTTGAAAGCGCTGCACCGCCGCAACCCGAATCGTTTGAGATAACTGCGGCAAAACGTTTGTCAGTTGCCCCTGCCCAAAGCGAGGTTTTGCCCAGGCGCGAGTGGCCAAAAACGATTACTTTCGAAGCATCCACATCAGCATCTTTTTCGAAATAATCCATCGCCCGACTCAAACCCCAGCTCCATGCAGCTATACTTCCCCACTCGTTGTCAGCAGGTTGTTTTTGTCCGTCTTTATAAAGCAGGGTGTGTATTCCATCTGAAAAATCATCTTTGTCAGGGTCAACTTCGCCATAATAAATTGTGGCCAATCCCATTCCGGCATCCAGCATTTTTTTGATTGCCCAGCGGTTGTTACGTACTCCGCGTGATTGTTCGGTTAGCTTGTTATATGCAATTCCGAAAGAAGCATTATTTGCAACCCAGGCATCAGAAATAATTATGTTGGGATCTGAAGCAACAGTATGGTTGCCATAAAAGTTGTAGCCAACAAAAAGAGGTGCTTTTGTCACATTTTTAGGCAAATAAATGAGGATAGTAAAATTGAGTTTTTTGCCATTTTTTTCGAAACTTAATTCAACCTGTTTTCGTTTTGCTTTGCCGTTGAAGGCATCATCACCCTGCTCAACTACCTCAAAAGACGAGATTTTCAGATCGCCGGGAATTTCGCCAAACATGTTTTGAGTGAAATATTCCACCAACTCGGGACGACGTTTTTTCTCCCAGTCTTTCGCATTTTTTACTTTTTTCAGTTTGAAAGTTAGCAGTGGATCTGGCACAACAAATTGAGGAACTTTACTTTCATCG
>DAOPKR010000100.1:0-12240 GCA_035391305.1 Draconibacterium sp. | reverse complement strand
CGGTTTTCAGGTACATTTTTCAAAATTGGCTCGGCATATTTTTTTAGTACTGCAAGTTCATACAAAGTTGCCGAGTTAAACATTACATCGGCATTTTCCTGGTATGGAAATATGTTTTTCTCTTCTCCCCTTCGCACCGAAGGCCAGCGTTTTATGGTTTCCGATGCTGAATAACCACGGTATTTACTGTCGCGGATAATTCGCCGCAAAAGACGGTTATCTGCTGTTGAAATGTGAGAATGTTCATCAAAAGAAATTTGTGTAAGTGCCGAAATAAAAATATTGAAAGTATATTTTCTTTCAATTTTTGTTAGTAACCCGGGATTCATACCATGAATTCCTTCAACTACAAGAATATCTGCCGGCAAAAGCTTAAGTTTTCTTCCACTTGCAGTGCGCCGGCCCAATTGAAAATCAAAACCCGGCAATTCAATTTCCCTTCCGTCAAGCAGGTCGAGCAGTTGTTTGTTAAAAAATTCAATGTCAATGGCGTCAATCGATTCAAAATCATATTCACCAAACTCATCGATGGGTGTCAATTCGCGGTCAACAAAATAATCGTCGAGCGAAATCAGGTAAGGGCGCAGCCCGTTTACCGCAAGTTGCACACCAAGGCGTTTGCTAAAAGTGGTTTTCCCCGATGCTGACGGACCGGAAACAAGAACGATTTTTAAATCGCCATCAAGCTTATGAATCATATTGGCTATTTCGGCAATTTTTTTCTCGTGTAAAGCTTCTGAAATTTTTAAAACATCGCCGCTATGATTATTAATTGTAAAATTATTGAGGTTGCCAATTGTTGAAACATTTAAAATTTCAGCCCAGTCTTTTTGTTCCTGAAAAATTCCAAATAGTTTCTTTCGTTCAACCAACTTGTGTAGTTTGTCAAAATTTTTTGGTTTTGGCACCTGCAGTAAAAGTCCGTCAAAATATGATATCAAACCAAAATTTAAAATGTACCCGGTTGAAGGTAAAAGATGCCCGTAAAAATAGTTGGCCAGATTTTTTAAGAAATACAGACTTGAAAACAGGTTTCCCTGCTGTTCGAATAATTGCGCTTTGTCAACGAGCCCCTGCTGACGCAATAATTCAATAACTTCAGCAGTTTGCATTCGTTTCTTTACAAATGGAATATCCTGATGAATCAACGATTTCATTTCCTGAAGGATTGTAAAAATATCCGAGTCGGTGATTTCCCTGCCCAAACCGTTTAGTTCAAAAAAGTAGCCGTTCGATATTCCGTTCTGAATTTTAAGTGTTACTTCCGGAAAGGTTTCTTTTACAGCTGCATACAGAACAAAAATCAGGCTCCTGATATAAAGGCGTCTTCCATCGGGATGCGAAAAGTCAAAAAATTCAATGCGTTTGGGTTTAACCAAACAAAACGAAAGTTCCCTGACCTGATTATTCACAATCGCCCCACAAACTTTGTTCTCAAGTTTTATATCGAGGTCATGGCTGATTTCGAGTAAAGAAGTCCCCAAAGGATATTCGTGAACTGAATTTGTGTTTTTACAATATATTTCTACTTGTTTCATTATAAAAGATAGTTGAGAGAAGGAAGTGTGAAGCAAGATATTAATCTGTTGCAATTTATTATCAATCCCTTTCCGTTTAAAATTTGGTTTAAAATTTCAAAATAACAGTTTTAAAGTTGTTTTTAAGTATGAAAGTAAAAGTATTAAAAAATATGCGAAAGAGTGAATATAAAACAGGTTTGAATTTTTGCGGTACCAAGTAGATATACTGAAAACATTGGTAAAAAATCATGTAATTTCAGGAAAAAAAAAGGAGAAGTAAAAACTTCTCCTTAATATTGGTGACCCAGCTGGGGCTCGAACCCAGGACCCTTCCGCAAAGCGGAATGCTCAACCCTCTGAGCTACGGATTAACGATTCAATAAAAGATCGTGATTTTTTAAGCTTGATAAACTTCTCCCGTTGCATTGCTTCAGTTTTAGTTGAATAAGTTTCGGAATAAACCAAATGCCATGGAATCCCGGAATCAGTATATTTCCCTTTCTTTCGGTTATGCTCGGTCAATCTTCTTTCTAAGTCAGTAGTATAACCAACGTAGTAACGGTCAATTACTTTGCTGTATAAAATATATACCTCAAAAATCATTGGTAATGAATTGATTTTAATAAAAAAGGAAGCTTTCGCTTCCTTCATTATTGGTGACCCAGCTGGGGCTCGAACCCAGGACCCTTCCGCAAAGCGGAATGCTCAACCCTCTGAGCTACGGATTAACGATTCAATAAAAGATCGTGATTTTTTAAGCTTGATAAACTTCTCCCGTTGCATTGCTTCAGTTTTAGTTGAATAAGTTTCGGAATAAACCAAATGCCATGGAATCCCGGAATCAGTATATTTCCCTTTCTTTCGGTTATGCTCGGTCAATCTTCTTTCTAAGTCAGTAGTATAACCAACGTAGTAACGGTCAATTACTTTGCTGTATAAAATATATACCTCAAAAATCATTGGTAATGAATTGATTTTAATAAAAAAGGAAGCTTTCGCTTCCTTCATTATTGGTGACCCAGCTGGGGCTCGAACCCAGGACCCCATCCTTAAAAGGGATGTGCTCTACCTGCTGAGCTACTGAGTCATCCTTGTTGTACCTTTATTTCTCAAAGGCGGGTGCAAAAGTAGTATTTATTTTTTTACACACAAACCCAAATCATTTTTTTTGAAAAAAAATACAAATACTGAAATTCAACTCCATATCTCAATAAAAATGGCAATTAAAGAATACTTCAATCTTTTCGGCTATTTAAATTTAATCATTAGTTTTGGCGCAATCAAAACACTGTTTGTATTATGATAGAAATAATTAAACCATTTTTTCTGTGTTAACTTTTGAAGGATATATAGTAATTGGGGTAATTATTTTTATGATTATTTCATTGTACATGGAGGTAATGCGGCCGGGTTTAATACTATTTTCCGCAACTACAATTCTTTTGGCAATAGGAATAATTAATGACAAGGATGCTTTGGCAGGTTTTGCCAATGAAGGAATGATTACTGTTGGTATCCTGTTTATTGTAAGCGAGGGTGTCAGGCAATCAGGAATCCTGAACAGGCTCGCCCAATCATACCTGCCCCGGAAAAGGGGAAAAATGGTTTTTCTGCTTCCCCGTATCATGTTGCCGGTTTCTTTTATATCAGCATTTTTAAACAATACGCCGGTTGTAATAATTTTTGCACCTATTATTAAAAACTGGACTGAAAAACTTAATCTTTCTTCGCAAAAATTCCTGATTCCCCTGTCGTATGCAACAATAATGGGTGGAATGTGTACGCTAATCGGCACTTCAACAAACCTGGTTGTGCACGGTTTAATTATCGATAACGGTTACAAGGGATTCAACATGTTCGAACTGGGAAAAATCGGGATTGTTGTAACTGCTTTTGGAACGTTGTATATTTCAATTGCCGGCAATTTGCTTTTGCCGGGCAAAAAAATAATTTTCAACTCCAAAAGCCGAACTGAATACAAAGACTATTCATACGATATTATTATTCCTGAAAACAGCAGTTTAATCGGTCTTGAAGTTAAAAACGGAAGATTAAAGGAATTGAACAATCTTTTTGTAAGAAGCATTGAACGGGGGGGCAACATTATAGAAACCCAGAAAGGAGCTTTTAATTTATTGGCTAACGACCAGTTACATGTTGAAGGCAAATCTGATCGTTTGAATTATATTCTGGCAAACGACAACATAAAACTGAACGGAATTGAACTTGTAAAAAACTTTCCAAAAAGCGAACTCAAACAATATGAAGCAGTAATTTCACCCCGGTTTCCGGGAGTAGGAAAAACGCTTTCAGAATACAATATTTTCGAACATTACCAGGCAGTTGTACTTGCTATTCACCGCAATGGTGAACGTATCACCTCAAACCTCGGGAATCTTGAACTAAAAGAAGGTGATAATCTCATTTTACTCACTACCGAAAAATTTATCCAATCATGGGGCGACTCGAAAATCTTTTACCTTACCTCCTACATTCGCGATTATAAAACAACCGGTACGTTTTGGAAAAAATGGATTGCCTTCTTTATTTTAGTAATTATGGTTACCGGGGCTACTTTAGGTCAGTTTTTTTCGTCGCCAAAAGGCATCTCGTTTGATATGTTCTATTTTTCTGCAATTGCGGCAGTTTTGCTGGTTTGGTTTAAAATTATGCCTCATCAGAAATATACAAAAGCAATTAGCTGGGATGTGCTTATTACAATCGCATTTTCATTTGCACTTAGTAAAGCCCTGCAAAACTCAGGTGCAGCAGATGCAATTGCACATGCAACAATAAATATTGGAAAAGGATTGGGACCAGTTGGCGTGTTAGCCGCAGTATATATTATAACAACAATATTTACCGAAATAATTACTAATAATGCAGCTGCTGCAATAGTATTTCCAATCGCACTATCAGCTGCAACACAACTGGGTGTCGATCCAAAACCATTTTTTGTTGCAATCGCTGTTGCAGCTTCTGCAAGCTTTGCAACTCCAATCGGTTACCAAACCAATTTGCTTGTACAGGCAATTGGTAACTACAAATTCAGGGATTATCTGAAAATCGGTTTGCCACTGAATATTATTGTTTTTCTAATTTCATTATTTCTGATCCCACTGTTTTGGAGTTTTTAAATTTTCATCAAACTATAACTTCAAAATATCCGGCAACCTCACAATTTATATTTGATTAGTCAAAAAAACCTATCTTTGCCCACTTTAAAATATAAAAAGATTTAATAATCTATTGAAACCACTTTATGATGGAATATAGTTTAACAAATTTGCGCGAACTGGAAGCTGAGGCAATACATATAATTCGTGAAGTTGCCGCTGAATTTGAAAATCCTGTAATGCTTTATTCTATTGGTAAAGATTCATCGGTGATGGTTCGACTTGCTGAAAAAGCCTTTTACCCGGGCAAAGTTCCATTTCCGCTAATGCACATCGACTCAAAATGGAAGTTTAAAGAAATGGTTGAATTCCGCGACAAGTATGCGAAAGAAAAAGGGTGGGATCTTATCGTTCATTATAACAAAGAAGGTTTTGAAAGCGGTATCGGTCCGTTTACACACGGGAGTAAAGTACATACCGATGTTATGAAAACACAGGCTTTGCTTGCAGGATTAAGCCTCTACAAATTTGACGCAGCATTTGGTGGCGCCCGCCGCGATGAGGAAAAATCACGCGCAAAAGAACGTATTTTCTCGTTTCGCGATAAATTTCACCAGTGGGACCCCAAAAACCAACGACCCGAATTATGGAATATTTATAATGCACGTGTCCAAAAAGGCGAATCAATCCGTGTTTTCCCAATTTCGAACTGGACAGAACTGGATATCTGGCAATACATTCGTTTGGAAAATATACCGATTGTACCACTTTATTTTGCAAAAGAACGTCCGGTTGTTAATGTTGACGGAAACCTGATAATGGTTGATGATGACAGAATGCCCAAAGAATTAGCTGCCAAAGCCGAAATGAAAAAAGTAAGATTCCGCACGCTGGGCTGCTATCCGCTTACCGGGGCAATTGAATCGGAAGCTGAAACAATTGAGGAGATTGTTGAAGAAATGATGACGGTTACAGTTTCAGAACGAACTACCCGCGTAATCGACTTCGACCAGGAAGGAAGTATGGAACAGAAAAAAAGGGAAGGGTATTTTTAGGAAGTTATCTGCTTCGCGTTTTCTCGGTTGTCATTGTTTTCATTGTTTTTTTAGACAACTTGACAACAATCACAACTGCTTCTTCCTGACAATTAATGACTACAAATTCTTCAAATATGAAAGGCTACAAAGACTTAGAAATTTACAACCTCACATTTGCTTTGGCGGTAAAAATATATCATTGCAGCCTTGAACTTCCAAATCCTGATAAATTTGAAACCG
Source organism: Draconibacterium sp. (assembly GCA_035391305.1). GTDB lineage: Bacteria > Bacteroidota > Bacteroidia > Bacteroidales > Prolixibacteraceae > Draconibacterium. The sequence goes on along the minus strand of DAOPKR010000100.1, from coordinate 6,327 downwards.
GAAGTCAGCTAAGAAGATCAAGCCAATCGGTAAAAGATAATATAGTTGAAGGTTATGGAAGAAGAAGGTATAAAGCAGATTTCATTAAATATTTAGTTACCAGCCACGCCTCCTGCCTTGAAGCAACTTCACAAGCTGAGTTTTTAGCTGTACTCCACCCTGATTCGAATTGGAAAACTATTGCTGAAGAATTGGACAAGGCTGGAATAAAGATTTATAATTTTATAACTTATGTTGAGAAAAATTGGAATACTTAATAAATTATCCAATTCACGCAATCGTGGTGATCTTTATTTTCATTATTTTTTAGAAGACTTGACAACAACGACAACTTGATAACAACGACAACAATGACAACTTTATAACAACGACAACAATGACAACTTTATAATCATGACTACACAAAATCTCGATATAAAAGCATTCCTCGACCAGGACCAAAAGAAAGACTTACTGCGTTTGTTAACCTGCGGATCGGTTGATGACGGTAAATCAACTTTAATCGGAAGGTTGATGTTTGACAGCAAAATGTTATACGAAGACCAGCTTTCGGCACTTGAGCGCGACAGCAAACGAATTGGCCACGCCGGCGAAGACATTGATTATGCGCTGCTTTTGGATGGTCTGAAAGCCGAACGTGAGCAGGGAATTACAATTGATGTTGCCTACCGGTATTTTTCAACTGCCAAACGGAAATTTATTATTGCCGACACGCCCGGGCACGAACAATACACCCGGAATATGGTTACCGGAGCGTCAACGGCTAATCTTGCAATTGTTTTAATCGATGCACGTTACGGCGTAATAACTCAAACACGCCGGCACACATTTTTGGTTTCATTGCTTGGCATAAAACACGTTGTTGTTGCTATAAACAAAATGGACCTGATGGATTTCAGCCAGGAAGTTTATGATAAAATCAAGGCTGACTATGATTCATTTGTAACCCAGCTGGATATCCCTGATGTAACATTTATTCCAATTTCAGCATTAAAAGGTGACAACGTTGTTGATCGTTCTGAAAAAATGCCCTGGTACAAAGGTCAATCTTTACTTCAGTTTCTTGAAAACCTGCGAATTACAAGCGACAGGAATTTTACCGATATGCGTTTCCCTGTGCAGTTTGTTCTTCGCCCTGATATTAAATTCCGTGGTTTTTCAGCCGCTGTAGCATCGGGAATCATTTCAAAAGGAGACGAAATTCTTGTTCTGCCTTCGTTAAAAACTTCGAAAGTAAAATCGATTGTAACCTACGAAAAAGAGCTGGATTATGCTTTTCCGCCGCAATCAGTAACTGTAACACTCGAAGATGAAATTGATATTTCGCGTGGTGATATGCTAGTGCACCCCGATAACCAACCGCGCATGGAACGACAATTTGAAGCAATGCTCGTTTGGATGGATGTAACACCAATGAACCTGACTACCCAGTTTTATATTAAGCACACAAGTAACACAACCAAAGCCCGTATTGACCAGGTTAAATACAAAGTTGATGTAAATTCACTTGAAAAACAGCAGATTGAACATCTTAACCTCAACGAAATTGGCCGTGTTGTAATTACCACCTCAAAACCTTTGTTTTTCGATCCGTACAAAAAAAACAGGCAAACCGGTTCATTTATTTTGATTGACCCGATTACGCACAATACCTGTGCAGTTGGGATGATAATCGACAGATTGGACAATAAAAGTCTTTCTTCAAGAATTACAGACGTTGACAAGGAAAGAATTGCACTTGGTAAATCGCTGATTCAACGCGATCAATATCAAAACAAATACAATCAAAAGGGCGAAACTATCTGGATTTCCGGATTGCACGGTTCAGGTAAAAACGAACTCGCTTTTAGTCTTGAAAGACGACTTTTTGAAAACGGTGCAATTGCTGTAATGATCGACGGAAGTTCGGTGCGTTCAGGTTTAAACCGCGAACTCGATTTTTCACCAGCCGACCGCGCTGAAAATCTGCGCCGGGTGGCACATATCTGTAAACTGCTTAACGACCAGGGAATTATCGCAATCTGTTCTTTTATTTCGCGCAATAATTCGTTGCGTGAGCAAATTGCCGAAATCATTGGCAAAGACAGGTTCCATCTTTTTTACATGGATGCAACACTCGAATATTGTAAAAACAACAAGCCGGAGTTGTACAATTTAATTGAACAGGGAAAAACAAAAAATCTTCCGGGTGTTGATTTGGAATATGAAATTCCGGCAAATGCTAAAATCAATTTCAAACCTGAAGAAAACGAACAGAATATCGACAAGGTGCTTGATTATCTGGCTGCCAATAAAATTTTCCCTCATCATTAAAAATTTGAGGTTTATGTATTAATAAAAACAGCCGCTTTCAAAATGAAAGCGGCTGTTTTTATTAAAAAAAGGCAAACCTGTAAGCCGGGTTCTGTATTCCGATAAATCGGAACCTTTATCATTTATCTTGTTCCGGTATCACTACCGGAATCCTGCAGCCTACCCCTCCTGATTTCCTTGTGCGAAGAGAAACAAGGCGGACAACCTTGCTGTACCGCAACAGCGGCCACCAATCAGGATATACATGGCTTTGCAACCCGTGAGGCGTACGGCTCCCGGTGTCGCCACCGGAACCGGTGCGCTTTTACCGCACCTTTTCACCCGTTCCACAATATGATACATCAAATTGAGGTGGTTATTTTCTGTTAAACTACTATCCCCTTTCAAAGATCTTCCCGTTAGGAAGCACGGTGTCCTGCGTTGCCCGGACTTTCCTTCCCGATCCGTCAGCTGACTGACCGGAACGATAAAGCGGCTTGCCGGGGCAAAAGTAACAAATAGTTTTGGGTTTAAAATTCAAAATTAGAAATTCAAAATTAGAAATTTGATTCATTCCAATATCTCAAACTGTTTTTCAATATTTTAAAAGTTAAAGGAATTAGTACTTCTGCAGTAACGTCAGCAACTTTCTGTCTAATTTATGCCCGTGCCACTCTTCGTAATCAACGTCTTTCCGCTGTGAATCAAGAATTCCAAAAGTTCCTTTAAACTCCCACAAAGCGTAACCAATTCCGTGCGAAGAAAGCACACTCAAAACATCATCAAACCAGGCCAGAAAAACATGATGCGGTGTTTCGCTCCAGCAACCACATTCGCCGCAATGCACACCAACTCCCTTGTTAACTGCTTCTATCCAGGGTTTGTAAAAATCTTCAAGACTTTTTCGATTAAATTCACGTCCGTCAATTTTTCCCGGCCAAACAGGTTCCGGCGCATCATCGGGGTTTTTAAAAACCCACGGTGCACGGTAATGCGAAATGTAATGCGGAAAATATCCCCGGCAACTTTGCCCGATTTCAAGATCGAACATTTCAGGAATAACATCGCTACCTGCATTATTTCCATCAGCAATTACCATGTGTTTTGGATTGTATGAACGAATTGTATCCATCGATTTCTTTGCCACTTCGCGATATAATTCTCCCGGAATCGGGCCACGCTTTGAGTGCTGATCGTTCATATCTTCGCGTGTACAGGGTTCGTTTACCAAATCGAAACTGATTTGTTTCGGCGTTTTTGAAGCAAAGCGTTTTGCCCACATTCCCCAGTGAAAATAAAAAGCATCCTGCGCGGCTTTATCTTCCCACAAATTATAGGGCTCGTTAAAACCTGCATTTACGCAAAATCCAGGCGCACGGTGCAGGTTCAAACTCACGTGTAAACCATGTTTGTTCGCTTTTTCAACAATATCTTCTACTTTGTCAACTGCTGCTTCATTAATTTTATAAACATCATCAGGCGATATATTTTTCGTGCGGTCGATATCCAGGTAGTGCGGATAAGCCATCGGAAAACGTACAAAATCAAAACCCCAGTCGGCCATCCACTTAAAATCGTCTTCGGTTGTTTCTCCCCTTCCCCTGCCTTCCGGATTTGGAGAAAAATAATCGAGAAGATTGAAACCCTTCCACCGGGGGAGTTTGTTTTGAATAGCTTGTAACGAATTTGAGTAAGCAAGTTTTCCGGATAATCCGACACCGGCTGTAACAAGGCCGGTAGTTTTAATAAAATTTCGACGTTCCATAATTTAGTTTATTTGGTTTGAAGCAAAGTTATAATTTGAGATTGAATCAGCAACCCCGAAATTCCGGTTCAAACTTCAATTTTTTAGTTGAAAAATTTTGTAAAAGCCAATGTGAATCCGATTTAAAGACAATACTGCAAAAACATTAATTAAACCTGAAGTGTTTTATTGACATTAAAATTTGAATATGGAAACAACAATAAAAAATATATCCCAAACCTTCTCCAATACTGAAAAAATGCCGGTTTTGTTTCTGGGGCATGGCAGCCCGATGAATGCGATTGAAGAAAATGAGTTTGTTGCCGGTTTCAGGAATATTGGGAAAACCATTCAAAAACCTAAAGCAGTTTTGTGTATTTCTGCCCATTGGGAAACAAATGGCACCAAAATAACTGCAATGGAAAAACCCAAAACCATTCATGATTTCGGAGGTTTTCCAAAAGCACTTTTTGAAGTTCAGTATCCCGCTCCCGGAAATCCGGACCTTGCAAAAGAGATAGTTGAAAATGTACATAAAACTGCCGTCGGTCCCGATCAATCGTGGGGACTTGACCACGGCGCGTGGAGCGTTATAAAACACCTGTTTCCACAGGCCGACGTTCCTGTTTTGGAGTTAAGTATCGATTACACAAAACCGCCGCAATATCATTATGAACTGGCAGGCGAACTGGCCTGGCTGCGGAATAAAGGGGTGCTGATAATTGGAAGCGGGAATATGGTTCATAACCTTGGTTTAATTGCCTGGAATAAAATGAATGTAGATAATTACGGTTATGACTGGGCAATTGAAGCCAGTACAAAAATGAAAGGTTTTATACTTGAAGGCGACCATAAATCGCTGATTAAATATGATTTAATGGGAACCCCGTTTAAATATGCAATTCCAACACCCGAACATTATCTTCCTTTACTTTACACACTTGCGCTTAAAAATGAAAACGAGAAAATTACCATTTTTAACGACAAAGCGATGGCTGGCTCGCTCACTATGACTTCGGTAAAAATTGAAAGTATATAATTAACTTAGCAGCCAAAAAATAAATTTGAAACTACCCGATGTTCAAAATATTCAGAAACATTGATGACAAAAACTACAAACCCAAATATGGTGGTTTGGATATTTTCAAGTTTATTGGCCCCGGACTACTGGTAACCGTTGGATTTATTGATCCCGGAAACTGGGCATCAAATCTTGCAGCAGGTGCCGATTATGGATACAGCCTTTTGTGGATGGTCACGCTTTCCACAATTATGCTGATAGTGTTGCAGCACAATGTTGCCCACCTGGGAATTGCAACTGGATTATGCCTTTCAGAAGCAGCGGCAATCCACATAAAACCGCGGTATTCAAGATTACTTATCTCGTCGGCAATGCTGGCTTCCATATCAACTTCGCTGGCCGAAATTCTGGGTGGTGCAATCGCCTTGCAAATGCTTTTCGAAATACCGATAAGGGCGGGCGCAATCCTTGTTACAGTTTTTGTTGTAGTCATGCTATACACAAATTCATACAGAATAATTGAAAAGTGGATAATAGCTTTTGTTTCAGTAATTGGGTTGTCGTTTTTGTATGAACTCTCACTTGTACATATCGACTGGAACAGTGCAGTTTCCGGCTGGGTTACCCCGTCATTCCCAAAAGGTTCGATGGTTGTAATAATGAGTGTTTTAGGCGCGGTTGTAATGCCGCACAATTTATTTCTTCATTCCGAAATTATCCAAAGCCGGCAGTGGAACCGCGAAAACGACAAAATCATTAAAAAGCAATTGAATTATGAATTTTTAGACACGTTGCTTTCGATGGTTATTGGCTGGGCGATTAACAGCGCGATGATTTTACTGGCAGCGGCAACTTTCTTCAAAACAAAAACCCCGGTTTCGGAGCTGCAGCAAGCCAATCAACTGCTTACCCCCCTTCTTGGAAACCACGCGGCAATGGTTTTTGCGGTTGCTCTTTTATTTTCAGGAATTGCTTCTACAATAACTTCCGGAATGGCCGCTGGCAGCATTTTTGCCGGTATGTACAAGGAACCTTATGACATAAAAGACAACCACTCTCGTTTGGGCGTTGCTATTTCGCTTGTTATTGCTTTAGCAGTTATCTTTTTGATTTCGAACCCTTTTATGGGACTGATATATTCGCAGATGATTTTAAGCATTCAGCTTCCATTTACCATTTTCATGCAGGTTTATTTAACTTCATCTGATAAAGTAATGGGGAAATACAAAAACTCAACCTTTTCAAAAATACTGCTTTACCTGCTTGGAAT
>DAOPKR010000099.1:12559-17152 GCA_035391305.1 Draconibacterium sp. | reverse complement strand
ATTTTCTGGCTTATCCCAACAATTTTAATTACTACGCAAACTATTACAAAGATACTTTCCAGCACGGCGGTATTTCAATGGAAGAAATGATAATTCCGGTGATTACGCTGGTTCCGAAAGGATAATATAGAAACAATCAAATTCAATATAATTTGAGGGCAGGATTGAAGAATAGTTTTCAATCTTTTAGAATTTATAAAATGAAAATCCCCTGGCCTCACCAGGGGATCATCAATTTTCAACGGATTCTATAAACCCATTAAATTTTAATTATGCGGTGTAAAAGTATTGCGGTTAATTAATGCAATCGCCCCAACCGTTCATTTGATTCCTTTTTTTGTTTAGATTGGGACTTTATAATCAAATAAATTTGAATCAGTACCCAATTCCGTCATCAAATTTAAATACTGCGTAACCCTCCGGTTCAAGATAACCGGGAACATCGGCTTTGTTATTGAGCACAGCTTCGCGCGAAGCGGGAATTGAAAACGGCATTTTTCCGGTTGGGTTGAATTTCCCGGTAACAACATCAAGAAAAGCATCGGTTGTAGTTCCAAATGTTGCCAACACGGTGTTTGTATTGCTATCATCAATTTCGCTGATTACCCACGGATTGCTGAAATTAATGGCAAGTATGGTCGGTTTCATTGATTTTATTTTGTTGACATGTACAACATCAATGTTATTTTCCGAAAGTTCAAGTTTAATTTCGGCGCCACTGGAGCCAAACAGGCCTCCGGTTTTCGGAATCAGCCAAAGAATTGCAACATCGGCTTCTGCCGGGGAATTTACAAATTCAACATCCCAATTATTTATTTCAGGAATAATAACCGTTTGCGGATTACCGGAGCCACCTCGCGATACCATGTATTTTTCAAAATAAACCCTGGTTTTTGGTTTTAACGGGAGCACCGATTTATCGTTTCGCAGCAAAACAATAGATTTTCGAAACGCAAGATTTGCCCGTTCCTGAAAATCGGGGTTGCCAACAACTGCTTGCGCAGCTTCAATGTCAACATAAGGATTCTCAAAAATCCCGAGTTCGAAGTCTTCCTTTAATAAGCGAATAACCGACTCTGTGATGCGTTCTTCCGAAACCAGCCCGCTTTTAACAGTTTCAAGTAAAAAAGCTGGATCGGCAACACCTGAAAAAATATCTACACCTGCATCAAGAGCTTTTTTGTAACGCTCAGAAATGGAAAGATTTTCAACTCCCCACGGCATCATAAAAATGGGGCCTGTGTCAGAATTAATAATCCCCTTGAAACCCATTTTACCACGGAGTAAATCAGTAATAATCCCTTTATTATAGGCAAAACCAACTTCTTCAAATTCAGTTTTAACAGGTTTGGCGTAATAGGGCATTATTGCTGAAGTTCCGGCTTCAATGGCAGCTGTGAATGGTTTCAGGTGGTATTCAAACATCCCACCCGGGTATTCCTGATCTTTTCCCCAATCGAAATGTGCATCTTGTCCATCGGTTTGAGGCCCGCCTCCCGGAAAATGTTTTGTAGTAAGTGCGACAGAATTCGGCCCCAATTTTTCGCCCTGAAAACCGAGTACAATCTCACGAATCATATTTGCAGCCAGATCAGCATCTTCGCCAAAAGTACCTTCGGTTCGTCCCCAGCGGGGTTCGGTAGCCAGGTCGGCCATGTACATATAACCTTTTCGGATACCAACAGCCACCCATTCGCGAGCAGCAGTTTCAGCAAATTCGCGGGTCAGCGGGAAATCGCGCATAGCAGCCAGCCCCAGTTCTCCTGGCCATTTTGAAAAACCCGTTTCACCAAGACCAAGACCTGTTGAGTTATCGATTGTAACATGATTTCGGGGATTTGAAGTTACCAAGACTGGAATTCCCAACCGTGTAGATTCGGCAAGCGTTTGTAAATTATTTGACCATTCGGCAATTGTTTTCGCATTTGTATTTGCACGTAAAATAAAGTGCCGGAGATGCCTTTCGTTTACACCTTTTGTAGTGCCCGAAACATTCAGAACGGGTTGTGGCAGTGGCTGGCGTGTAAAAAAGTTACGGTCCATTATTACGTCGTTTTCATCCAAATCACTTGTAACTTCCCCCATTCTGCCAAGTGGCCCGCGTGAAACCGCGGTGTCATTACTTCCCATGTTAATTGTGCTGATCAGCATAAATCCAACTTTCTCTTCGAGGTTCATCTGCGCGGCCAGGTCGGTTGCCCTTTCATCAGCGCTTAAACGCCAGTCTTCGTATTTGTCCAGTTTCCCGTTTTTGTTTAAATCTTTAAATTGAAATCCATTCTTTTCAATAAGCTGAGCCGATCTTGTTCCTAACTGGGGTTGAACAAAATTTGATTTTTGAGTACACGATGAAAAAAAGAAAAGCAAAATCAAATAAACTGAAAATTGCCACTGTCTTTTAGTGAATTGTTTGTAAGGTAAAAATCTGATTAATGCCGTTAATTTCATATTGTTATGGTTTTACTGGTTTCAAGATAGTTAATTTACGAAAAAGTGAAAGATTATAAAATTAAAGCTAACTGCTTAATTTTTATAAATCGTCTCAATTGATAAATTGGAACCAATCAAACAGTTCTTTTGAACTCAGAAGGGGTGAAACCAGTTTCTTCCTTAAAAATCCGGTTAAATGATGATTTTGAATTAAAGCCGCATTCCAGGCCAACTCCCAAAACCGAGTAATGGCTGAAAACAGGATTTAACAGCATTTCCTTAACTTCCTGCACCCTGAATTCGTTAATCAGTTTATAGAAATTTTTCTTCTGCCCGTTGTTGATTGTTTCTGACAATTTATGTCGCGAAATATTAAGATCGTCAGCCATCATTTGCAAACTGTACTCGGGATTCAGATATGGTTTTTTTGCTTTCAGGTAATGAAGAATAATGTTTGTCAGTTCTTCAATTTGCTTGTCACTCAATGCTGCACGCGTTGGTTTTGTTTCAATACTTTCCGGAAAATATTGAATTTCATCACTTTCATTTGTAATTTTTCGGGTTTTGTAAATTGAAGATTGATTGATTCCGAAAAAAATCATGATAAAAGTAAAGAGTGTAAGATTAAGGGAAAGAAATGAAAATTTAACTACTTTCAATTCGAATGTTCTTATCAGAAACGTAAAAACAAAATCGCTTACAAACAAAACAAGGAAAAGCGATAAAACAAAAACCAGCCAGCTCAACGAGTTTTTTGCTGTGTAATTTGAGAACTGAAACGGAATTTCCTTGCGGTGCTTCAGAATAAGTTTCAAACTAAAAATCCAATACACAAACAGCGAAACTACTATTAATGCAAAGTAAACCCTGTTATAAATGTATGACGGGTTTTCGGCAAGATTCCATGAGCTGTTGATTGGCACAACATCAATTGTTGAACGGTGCACAGCCACAGCTATCATTGGCGCCAAATGAAGCAACTGTCTCTTTTTCAAACTGAAATTCTCGATTGAAAGAGAGCTTACATATAAATACAGTAAAGGGCCAAATAAAAAAAGTACCGGCATAATACCGGGCTTAAAATAATCGACTACCTCAAAAGGCAGCAAACCCGACCCCAGAAAAACTGCAATTACAGCAAGCCAAATGGTTAAAAATGTAAAACTGAGATGCCATGGCCGTTTGGTAATAAAAATAACGAACCCAAACAGTGACTGAACAAAGCCAATAATTGCGATGGTTTTTATCATTGAAATTTTATAAAGCGTACTTTGGACTGCAGAGTACACACAAAGTTTAACCCAACTTTGTAAACCAACGCAAATCCGGGCTTAATTCATATCAACATCCCGTTTTATGTAGCCGCTGTAATCTTTTAGCGCCGGCTGATAACTCTCGTGGAATAAATGCGACGACACAAGAAAGTCAGCCGTTGAACGGTTTGATGCTGTTGGGATATTGTATAAAACTGTTATCCTGAGCAGCGCTTTTACGTCAACGTCATGTGGTTGCGGCTGCATTGGGTCCCAGAAGAAAATCAGTATGTCAACATCTCCGTCAACTATTAAGGCACCCAATTGCTGATCGCCACCCAGCGGCCCCGATTTCAAACGGGTTATTGTTGGTGGAACAGCGTTGTTTTCGCGGCATTTTTCAGTTAACGTTTCTTCGATTAATTTTCCGGTTGTTCCGGTGCAGATCAAATCGTGCTGAATAAGTTCAATCCAGTTGTAGTCTGCCCATTCAATAATATCTTTTTTGCGGTTGTCGTGTGCAACTATCGCTATGTTTTTCTTTTTTTTCATTTTATTAAAATTGTTTGTTCCATTTAAGTGAAATCCTACGGAAATCTCCTGAGTCTGTCTCAAAACTCATAATTTGTGAATTCCATTTTCATACACATCACGTGATTATCTGTTTTTGTTGTGGGTTAAAATTCTGAACATTTTCTATTTATGTTTTCGGTACAAAGATAAACATAGCATCATACAACTTTGCAAATCATACTTTTACAAAGTCATATTTAATCGAAATTTAATTCCAGCTGGAACAAATTAACTTTATAATGTTCAACCAGAAGTATTTAGCTTTTGAATTTCTGAATCACTTCAAGCACTTTTTCATCAACTTTGCCAAACAGTGAAATACCTGAAGCGCCATTTT
>DAOPKR010000099.1:0-12459 GCA_035391305.1 Draconibacterium sp. | reverse complement strand
TCAAGCACTTTTTCATCAACTTTGCCAAACAGTGAAATACCTGAAGCGCCATTTTCAATCGCCACTTTAATTCCTTCTTCCAAATCATTCATTGATTTAAAATCGGGGAGGAAAACTCCTGCATAAAGTGGAAATTTGGCACATAATAAATGAATTCCTTCTTCAACTGCATCGCCAATCCAACTTGTTTGTTCGCGGTAAAAACCATGATAAATCATTGGGCAAACGCCGTCGAGATTCCAGTTGGTCCAGTCCTGCCGAACAATGCGGCGGGCAATTTCGGGTGTTGGAAAAACGGCAGCGGTTATGGGTTTTTTGTTTTTATGTGCTATTTCAGCCAAACTATTTACGACATTATTAATACGTTCATATCGAAATTTCCGCCACGAAGGACTTTGATCCGGAAATTCAAGGTCGAGCGGATCAATACCGGTTTTTTCCTTATATGCTTTTCTGCAGGTTTCGCAGTAACAAAAATCGTATTCTGGGAGTTCTTTTGTTTGATCGATCTTATAATTTTTCCACAGATTAACGGGCAGAATTACATCGCAAAACCTGATATAATCCAGGTGAATACCATCAATGTAATCCTTTTTAACTATCGTTTCTGTCTGTTTTTTCAGGTATTCCTGAACTTCAGGTTTCGACGGGCAAAGCCACCTGTAATAATTTACATAGGGCGGGTTTGTTGCACAAGATTTGCCATCGCGGCTAACCGCGTACCAGTCAGGATGGTTTTCGAGCAACTCTTTTTCGCCGCGGTTCATTGTCCACATCCAGCGGTGGGCTTCCAAACCAGCACTTTTTGCAGCTTTAAAATGCCGTTCGCTGTCGCTTTCAAAAAACATTCCTCTGATTCCTGCAGCATAAAAACCCCTGTACTTTTCCTGCATCATTTCATCGGTTTCCTTTTGGTTTGGATTTTCCCAAACCCAATGTTTCAATGCTTGTGGTTTGTTGTTTTCTCTAACTGTTTTTCCAACTGAAGTTTTCAGAATTGCAACTCCTGCACCTGCCAAAACTGCTGATTTTAAAAATTCCCTTTTATTCATTTTCCAATTTATTTTGTTGTTTTCTGATACAATCCATCCTGATTTATTGATAGTTTCAAACCACTATTATTTTCAAGGAATGCTTCGAAACCTGAATTATTTTTATTAATCCGAAGGAAAACTGTTTCTCCGGATTCTGCTTTTATTTTCTCATTCAATCCCAGTTCGGAAAGCGAAGCGGCGAAATCTTTGTTTTTCTGTTTAAATGTATGTTGTTTGTAATATATCAGCCAAAGATATTTCCCAAAAATTTCTTCATCGGGATAAACAAAAGCAACTTCCCTGCTGCCTGACGGATTGGCTGAAAAATGCGCAATTCCCCAACGTTCGGGAAAGTGCATATTTATAACGCCCTGTTCACTCCAAACCCAGTTGTCTTCGGGTAAAAAACGGTTTGTTTTTGGGTCTTTTACTTTCGTATATTTCCCGTCAACGATTTCGGTTTGCCACTGCACTCTCGAAAAATTGATTTTCCAGTTGTCGCCATTTTTTGGAATGCTGTATTCGCTGTTAACTTTCAACGCAGAAAAAGGAATTGCTATTTCAACCGTCCATTTTTTATCCGTGTCCGACGGGTTGTTTATTGTTCCATCAATAGAAACCGCACTTTTAAAACCCTCTGCATCCCACGAAATATCATACTTTCCGCCATTCCGGTATGGGCTTGGCATAAACAAATCGAACAAAGTATTCTGGGCGTTCAGTTCAAATTCAAAATAGTTGTTTGTGTCGCCGTCGGGATCGATAAAAATCTCAAAGTCGTTTTCGTGAAACACAATCTGATCGCGGGTTACATAATACGCCCAAACATTTGGTTCTTCCAATTCAGCCAGGATATATAAATTCTGTTCATCCCAAAGCATTTTAAAATGGGTTTGCCAGGTTGGAGCTGGTTTTCTGTCGCCTTCAATGTCCTCAAAATAATCGGACCAAACGGCTTTTTGCCACGAAGTTTCATCAACCTTTCCATCGATAACCATTTCAGAAATGGTTTGATATACTACATAATTGCGGGGCGTAGAAAACAAGTGCTGATACTCATCAAAAATGTTTTGGGAATTTGAAACAAGAATTGTAAAGAGCAAAAACAATGTTATGAATAGCTTGACCATAATTTTATTCTGAAATCAAAAAAAACCAAAAATAAGCATGAAAACTGAGAAATACCAGTTAAAAAGTTTTGCCTGTTTAATTGTTGATTAGAAAATTAATATGGTCCGGCAAATTTGAGAAAATCATGTAAGTCAGATTTTATCAGAGCTCCGGCTGTTAAACCTTTGTTTTTATGATAGTAGTTTTCCTAAATTATCAAATTTCTCGTTATAATCTTCCACCGAAAGTTTTATTACTTCGTGTGCCTCTTTTGCTCCGTATGATCCTGCAATTTCTGTATCTTTTTCTTCGCCGGGCATGTCTTTGTATGTCAGAAAATAGTGTTCAAGGCGTTGAATTACAATTTGCGGCACTTCCGAAATATCTCTAAAATGCCCGTAAACTGTGTCATTCCGTAACACCGCAATAATTTTATCATCGGCTTCTTTTCCGTCAATCATACGAAAACCTCCAATTGGAATGGCATTTACAAGTAAATCGCCGTGTGCAATGGCTTTTTCAGTTAGCACACAAATATCAATAGGGTCACCATCACCTACAATGCCCGGTTTTCCGGTTTTTTTACTGCAGAATTCACCTACCCTGTTGCCGCAAAATGTTTGCGGAATAAAACCATAAAGAGCCGGAACAACATTCGAATACTTTTGAGGACGGTCAATCATCAAATAACCACTGTCTTTGTCAATTTCATATTTTACTGTGTCGGTTGAAACCACTTCAATAAATGCGATTAATTCTTCGGGCGCTTTTTTGCCAATATAAACACCATGCCAGGGATGCGATTTGTAACGAAGTCCCATTAATCTCCCAATAGGGTCTGATAGTCTGTCTAACATTATCTTTGATTTTTGATTCACATTTCAAACCATTTGAAAAGGAATTAGTTCATTTTAATGGCTACAATATTAAAAAATATTATGCCAATTTTGATTCAGCACGGTTTCCGGCAGCATCAACGGCAGCTATAATAATTTCGCCGTCAAACTTGTCGGTTTGAAATGTAAATGGCTGACTTTTTAAAAGCTGCGGTTTGTGGTCAACTTTACCAACCAGTTGACCGCCAACCAACACTTCGTAATATGAAATTGGCGCTTCATCGGCGTAAGAAGTTTGCCACGTAATTTTATTTTCCGAAAGCTGAATATCGCGCGGTGCCGTTAGTCCTTCCTTTGCAATTCCCTGGAAATAATTACTCCCGGGTTTTACTTTTTTCGCCTGTTCTTCAATCCTTTTCCGATCGTCAGCCGACATACCGTTTGGTTCTATTTGCGCAGCATAGAAATTCTGCACCAACTGACATTTCATTGGATCTTCGTCAATCTGTCCAATCCCGATAATTAATGTATGAACCCCTGGTGTTGTTAACGAATATTCAATGAGAGGGCGGCTTGGCAACTCGGGAGTTCCAATTTTGCGAAAAACGTCGGCCGGAGTTTGCGACCAGCGTGGTTCCTTGTGATACAACGCTGCATCTGCAAAAACTTTCATGCCAATAATTCCCATTCCCTTTGCCTCGGCAACCGGAATTACGTTATTCTGCATATTCATTTTTGTTTTATCGTTGGCATTAATGGCAATTAACATCCCCTCTAAAATACCATATTCATCACGTTGTATCATGTCGATCATTGCGGGCGGATTTGCGTGGCCCGAAAATCCAATATGGCGGATGAGTTTTTCATTTTTTGGGTTTACACCTGTTAAATTTGTTCCGTCACGCAAATCCCGCAGAGCAACCAAAGCGCCAAAATTTTCATCGGGGTTGAGCGGTGTTTCGAGCCCTTTGTAAAGAATATCAACTTCATCGGTATTTTCCAAAGTGTGCACCAAAACCATATTAAGATATGCGCCTTCAGGATAATATCCATTGCCATCACCAAAAACCTGGGTAAGCGTTCGTTTTACATCATCAACTGCACATTGCACATTTTCGCCGTTCGAACGGTTTGTGATTCTCTCGTTGGGTTCCCAGCCCGGTTTTCCCCAGCGCATTGCAGTTTTACTTGTTAACCAAATCGACTCACGCAAAGCTTCATTGTAATTTTCCTCGCCCGGAATTAAGTTGAGTTTTTTAAATGCCTCATGAAAATGCAACTGGCTTTTTCCATACAAATTTGAAGTGTCATAATAATTGATTCCCAAATCAAAGGCTTTTAAAATAATTGGCACCGGGTCGATATCTTCGGGAGTCCATTGAAGTGAAGCTTGTCCGCCCAAAGCGATGGTTGTTACGTCGAAACCCAGATTCCCAAATTTGCGTTTCATGGGTGCCGGGACTTTTTCCACATTACAACTACCGAGTGACATTGTTGAAACTGCTGCTGTTGTGGCTGCTGAAACTTTGATAAAGTTCCTGCGGGAAATCGGGTATTTTTCCTGATTTGACATAGTTTTTTGGTTTAAAGTTTATTCAAAAGTAGCGATTAATTTAATCAACACATAATCAGCTGTTTTGTACTAATTCTATCAAATAAATAATAGTATTTCCAGTATTTTATTTCTTCAAATTCTCCTCAAACAATTTAAAAATCCGTTTGTACTCGTCGGTCCAGCTTGAAGGTTCAACAAAACCATGCGATTCAACGGGGTAAACCGCCAGTTCCCAGTTTTCTTTACCGAGTTCGATTAAGCGCTGTGTTAAACGCACAATATCCTGAAACTGCACGTTGTCGTCAACCATTCCGTGGCACATTAAAAGTTTGCCCTGCAAACCATCGGCAAAATAAATGGGCGAACTTTGACGGTAGGCGATACTGTCTTCAACCGGTGTATTCAAAATATTTGCAGTGTATCCGTGATTGTAGTGAGCCCAATCTGTAACAGAACGTAAAGCAGCTCCGGCAGCAAAAGTTTCGGGATTTTTAAAAAGCGCCATTAAAGTGATAAAACCACCGTAAGAACCACCGTAAATACCAATTTTACCGGGCGAAATGTCATATTTTTCCACCAGCATTTTTGCCCCGTCAGCATTATCCGAAAGGTCCTTTCCGCCCATGTGACGGTAAATTCCTGTTCTCCAGTCGCGGCCATAACCTGCGCTTCCGCGGTAGTCAATATCCAAAACGGTGTATCCGTTATCAACTAAAAAATTATGGAACTGGTACTCCCGAAAATAACTGCTCCACCATTTGTGGGCGTTTTGCAGGTAACCGGCCCCGTGTACAAATATTACAGCCGGGCCTTGTTTTTCAGGGTTTTCAGGCCTGTACAAACGGGCATAAACTTTCGCGCCGTCTTCAGCATTAAAAGTTATAAATTCAGGAGTGCGCCAGTTATATTTTTCAAATTCGGTAGTTGTGGAATGTGTAATTTGAGTAGCTGTTGCACCAGCTTTATTTTCCTGCAGATACAATTCCCAGGGTTTGCTGGCAGTTGAATGCCGGATTGCAAGCAGTTTTTCATCGGGTGAAAGTGTAACTTCATTTCCACCTTCAAGAGAAGTAATTTGACTGGGTTCGCCGCCCCAAACCGGTATTTTATAAAAATGTGAAACCCCCGGATGAACTTTGTTTGCAGTAAAATAAAAATGCTTTTTGTCCTTTGAAATAAATGCATCCGAAACTTCAAATTCTCCGCTTGTCAGCGCAGTTTTCTTTTTTGTTCCGATATTAACAGCATACAAATGTGAGTATCCTGAAACTTCTGAATGAAACCAAACCGATTTTCCGTCGGGCATCCAGCCCAAATCGCCTGTTGACATTCCCCAGCCGCCAATTCCGGGACCACCAATCCATGCTTCATCATGCTGACGGTCCAGTGTTTCAGTTTTGCCCGTTGCGGGGTCGAGCAGCAAAATCCAGCGGTCTTTGTTATCATGCGACAAGGCCACTATTACTGCTAAATCCTGTGTTTCGTTCCACACCGGCCCCATAATATTTATTGCCCTGTTTTTTATTTCCGAAGAGTCTTTTGGCATTCTTTCAGGATAATTTTTTAAATATTCAGGCAGGTCTTTTAATCCCGGAATTTCGTCGGTTTTAATTTTAATGAGTTTGTTGTTTTCAATATCAAAAATCCCCATTTCAGTTTCGGATTGCGGACTGCCAACTTTTGTGCGTCCGTCTTTTTCTTCGGTGTAACCCGATTCGGTTACAAAATGTGTTACCGAAGTTTGTTTCCCACCCTTGGCGTTTAAAAATGTATTGTAAACCACGTACTTGCCCGACGGGCTCAATTCCGCATTCCGAAGCCGTTTTTTACCCAGATAAATCTTTAAAAGTTCTTTTTCTTCCTCCAATTCTTCCTTGTATTTACGCGCTTTTTCTTTGGCATCCCGTCCTTTCAACACATTGAAAAGATCTTTTTGCTGATTTTCGAGAAACAGATCCTGCCCTTTTGTTTTGGATTCTGGTTTTTCATCACCCGAAACAAAATTTGTAATCTGCCTGATTAACCCTGTTTCAGGATTGATACAAAACAAATTATTGTCTTTCAAAAATGAAATTTCAGTATCATGCCGGACAAATTTTGGCGATGAAATTCTTTCAAGCCAATCAGTTAATTGTTGTGTTGTGTTTTTTTCGATATCAAAAAGAAACAGATTTCCGGTTGAAACATAAACTTTTTTTGATTTTGCGGAATTGTAAGCGCTGTTTCTCCCTGCCAGTTTTCGTTTTTCTTCAAGCGGGGTTTTTGCAATTTTCCCCGTCTTCAAACTGTATGAAAAGAGTGATGAGAGAGTGTCCTTTTCAGGATTCCAATCGAAATAGATAATATTACTTTGCTCATTCCACGAAATATTTTCAGGTGAAGTGCCAATCCAGTTTGCAGGTTCCTGCATTATTTTTTCGATGGTGAGCGCACTTTTGTTGTTCTTTTGAATTTGTGCAGAAACAAATACTGCAGGGAACAGAAAAAGAAAAAGGAAAAGTTTTTTCATTATTCAATGGTTTAAAAAGGGATTTCATCGGGGTGAAAACCAATCCGCTTGTTTTTATCGAGCTTGTCAATTTTAGCAATATCAGCTTCGCTCAATTCGAAATCGAAAATCATGGAGTTTGAAATTATCCGCTCGGGAGTAACCGATTTTGGAATTGTTACCACCCCTTTTTGGATATCCCAGCGAAGAACAATCTGCACCGGTGTTTTTCCGTATTTGGCTGCAAGCTCCTGCATCAACGGAACCTCGTTTACCCGGCCTTTCATAATGGGGCTCCAGGCTTCGGGCTGGATTCCGTTTTTACGGCAATATTCAAGCAAGTCGGGTTGCAGCAGTTCGGGATGAAATTCATACTGGTTTACCGCAGGTATAATTTTACATTCAGGCAAAAACGCTTCAAGGTGATGAACCAAGAAATTGCTTACCCCAATTGCTTTGACGCTACCTTTTTTATAAAGTTCTTCGAGAGCTTTCCAGGTTTCAACTGAACGTTTGCCTTTTGGCCAGTGAACAAGGTACAAATCAAGATAACCGGTTTGAAGTTTTTCGAGGCTCTCTTCGAATGCCGCCAAAGTAGTTTTGTAACCCTGGTCAGTATTCCACACTTTTGAAGTTATGAAGATTTCTTCGCGCGGCACTCCGCTTGTTTTTATTGCGTTTCCAACTCCCTTCTCGTTTTTATAAATTGCCGCAGTATCAATGTGCCTGTATCCGTTTTGCAAAGCAACTTTTACTGCATTTTCAACTTCTTCGCCTTCTTTCGACATAAAAACACCCAATCCAAACCAGGGCATTTCAACGCCGTTGTTTAGTTTCACTTTTGATGTTAAATTCATTTGTCTTTCGCTTTTTAATGATAAATCCTGTTTTTTTACTCATCGCCCATTAATTCTTCCCTGATTTTTTGTAGTTCAGCAATTTTTTCAGGGCCGACTTCAGGATATTTTAAATCCATTGAATCCATTGCGCTGATTATTGCTGCGGCAACCGCAATTCGTGCGTAAGGTTTGTCATCGGCCGGAATTACATACCACGGCGAATTTTCGGTGGAGGTGTTGATGATTAACTGTTCGTAGGCATTCATATAATCGTTCCAATACTTTCGTTCTTTGGCATCGGATGCACTGAACTTCCAGTTTTTGTCAGGGTTGTCAATTCGTTCAATAAAGCGCTTTTTCTGTTCGTCGGGCGAAATATTCAGAAAAAACTTAATAATTATTGTTCCGTTCCGGTGAAGGTGTTCCTCAAAGTTCCGGATGTCCTGAAATCTTTCATCCCAAATATCTTCGGTTATCAGTTTTTCCGGAATTTTTTGTGCCTGAAGTATCTGTTGGTGAACCCTGACTACCAAAACCTCTTCGTAATAGGAACGGTTAAAAATCCCGATTCGTCCACGTTCGGGCAATCTTTTGGCACAACGCCACAAAAAATCATGGTCAATTTCTTCGGCACTGGGCGCTTTAAATGAATTTACCTCGCACCCTTGCGGATTGAGACCAGACATTACGTGTTTTATCGCGCCATCTTTTCCGGCTGCATCCATTGCCTGAAAAATAATAAGCAACGACCATTTATCCTGTGCATACATTTTATCCTGCATGGAAGCAAGTGTTTCCACACCCATTTGCAGCAGGTCTTTAAAAATTTGCTTTTCATTCTTTTTTAACTCCGGATAATCATCAGTGGGATAATTCTTCAGGCTGAAGTTTTTTCCATCTCCCACACAATATTGCTTTGCGAAATCCTTTGCCCGCTCAATTAGCTCTTTGTGGCTTAAACTGTCCAGCTCTTTGCGGGAAATCAGCGATTTTTTCATGGGTTAAAGTTTTATGGCTACTTCAGAATAATTTGAAGCAACCCGTATTAAAACAAAAATAACATAATATCAGGCACAAAAAAAAGTACTGGGCAAGTTTATGATCTTCGATTATATTTGTTCTAAAATTCAATAAACAAAACAACATGAAGGTTTACAAATTTGGTGGAGCATCGGTTAAAGACGCGGATTCAGTAAAAAATGTAGTTCAGATAATAAACAAAGAGACAGGCAATTTAGTGGTTGTAATTTCGGCAATGGGCAAAATAACCAACCTGCTCGAAACGCTTGTTAAAGCATATTTTGAAAGGAATGCCCTGAAGTGGGAAATTTTCAATCAATTTAAAAACTATCATCTCGAAATAATCAACAGGCTTTTTGGAGAAAACGGTGTGCCCGAAACTATTTCATCGCAATTTACCGAGCTTGAAATGAAACTGAAAAAAGTGCCATCTTTCGATTACAATTATGAATATGACCAGATTATTTGTTTTGGCGAACTGGTTTCGACACAAATTGTAAGCGATTATCTGAATTTTTCAGGAACATTGAATCAATGGATTGATGTGAGAAACTGTCTTAAAACCGATGATCTTTACAGAGATGCAACTGTGGATTGGGAATGGACAGAAGAACTTGTTACCGAATCATTTCAATTTGATGACAACAGGTTATTTGTTACACAGGGTTTTATCGGTTCAACCACAACAAACCTAACCACCACGCTGGGTCGTGAAGGATCAGATTTTACCGCTGCCATTCTCGGAAATGTTTTAAATGCTGAAAGTGTTACTATCTGGAAAGATGTTCCCGGAGTATTGAGCGCCGATCCAAAAAAGATGGATGGCACCGTTAAAATTGATGTTTTGTCATATCGCGAAGCAGTTGAAATGACACATTCAGGCGCGCAGGTTATTCATCCGAAAACAATGAAACCGCTGCACAACAAAGAAATTCCATTATATGTAAAATCATTTGTATCACCGAATGATCCGGGAACTGTAATCTGTAGTATCAATCATAAAATTCAATTGCCACCAATATTTATTATGAAGGAAAACCAGGTGTTAATTACACTTTCACCCAAAGATTTTTCTTTTATCAGTATTGAGGATATCGACCGTGTGGTTAATTTTTTGATTGAAAACCGTGTTAAAATTACTTTGATGCAACAATCAGCCATCGACCTAAACCTTGTTCTTGATGCGCCCGAAGCTGATTGGGAAGAAATTTTCAGCGAGTTGTCGCCATACTATTCTGTGCGATACAACACAAATTTAACACTCATTACAATACGGCATTATACAGAAGAAGTACTCGACTGGATGGTAAAAGAAAAAGATATTTATCTGGAACAACACAGCCGGTTAACAGCAAGAATGCTTGTTAAACAATAAATACTTCTTCTAAA
This sequence comes from Draconibacterium sp., assembly GCA_035391305.1. Taxonomy (GTDB): domain Bacteria; phylum Bacteroidota; class Bacteroidia; order Bacteroidales; family Prolixibacteraceae; genus Draconibacterium. The sequence goes on along the minus strand of DAOPKR010000099.1, from coordinate 2,188 downwards.
ATTTCGTGCAACTGCATTTTGTTGTAATTTTAACTCCTTTAATTCCGGATATTAAACAAAAACTTCACCTGCTATGAAGAACAAAAAAATTTTACCGTATGTTATTGGCCTTTTGGTTTTAGCCATTGTAATGCTTGTAATTGGCAAAAAAATGGGTTGGTTTGGCAAAGAAATTACAATAAGTGTTGCCACAGAAAAGGTAGAAGCAAAAACCCTGACTGAGTTTATTACCGCAAACGGCAAAATACAGCCTGAAACCCAGGTTAAAATCAGTCCCGATGTTTCAGGCGAAGTTATTGAATTGTATGTTGAAGAAGGCGATGAAGTTGTTAAAGGCGATTTGTTGTGCGTAATAAAACCCGAAATGTATGTTTCTGCCTTAAACAGGGCCGAAGCAACATTGAATTCTTCGAAAGCACGTTTGGCGCAGGCAGAAGCCCAGCAAATAGAGCGCGAACTTGCATTTAACCGTTCAAAACAGCTTTTTGATTCGAATACAATTCCAAAGTCGGAATTTGAAACTGCACAGGCGGCATACAAAGTAGCTCAAGCAGAAGTGAAAGCAGCACAGTTTTCGGTAAAAAGTGCAGAAGCAACAGTTGCCGAATCGCAGGAACAGCTTACAAAAACAAAAATTTACGCTCCAATATCTGGAACAATTTCGGCACTAAATATTGAAAAAGGTGAACGTGTTGTGGGAACAAGTATGATGGTTGGGACCGAAATGATGATTGTTGCCAATCTCAATAAAATGGAAGTTCAGGTTGATGTTAACGAAAATGATATCGTAAAAGTCGCAAAATTTGACACTGCCTTAGTTGAAGTTGATGCCTACTTAAACCGCAAGTTTAAAGGCCTTGTAACCGAAATTGCCAACTCGGCAAGTTCTGTTGGAACTACTGCCGACCAGGTTACCAATTTCGAGGTAAAAGTTCTTTTACTCAGCGAATCGTATGCCGACTTAATTGATTCGGTCGCTAAAAATTATTATCCTTTCAGGCCCGGAATGTCGGCAGCGGTTGACATACTTACCGAATCGCGTGAAAATATTTTAACTGTGCCAATTTCGGCAGTAACAACAAGAATTAAATTGAAAAATGGCGGCACACGAGAAGTGAGTGATGAAGTAAAATCAGACACCGGAGAAAGTACAGAATTAACTTCAGATTCAGGTAAAACAGATGAAAAAGAAGAGAAACAGGAAGTTGTTTTCATTTTAAATGGCGACAGGGTTAAAAAAGTACCGGTAAAAACCGGCATTCAGGACAACACAAGCATACAAATTGTTGAAGGCTTAAAATCAGGCGATGAAGTTGTAACAGCTCCATTTAACGCCATTAATAAAACACTTAAAGATAGTATGATGGTTAAAGTAGTTTCAGAAGAAGAACTGTTTAAGGTGAAGTCGAAATAAGCAGGCCAAATACCGAAATGTGAGTTTTATACAAAAAAGCCTTCTGCAAAAATGCAGAAGGCTTTTTTTATTTCGAATCTATTTTCTCTCCGTAAGCCAAATCGCCCGCGTCACCCAATCCCGGAACTATATAAGAATGTGTGTTCAGACCCTCATCAATTGCACCAAGCCACAAAGTCACATTTTCAGCCCTGATTTTGTCGATTAAATAATTAACACCCTGCAAACTTGAGATAATTGAAACCAAATGTATATGCGAAGGAGAACCTTTACTGAAAAGAGCATGGTAAGCAATTTCCATTGATTTCCCCGAAGCCAGCATCGGGTCAGAAAGAATTACCACTTTATCGTCAAGCGATGGCGAAGCCATATATTCAAATTCAATTTCGAAATCGCCTTCTTCGGTATATTTACGGTAGGCCGAAATAAAACAGTTCTCTCCCCTGTCGAATATTTTAAGCAAACCGTTGTGAACCGAAAGTCCTGCGCGTAAAATTGTTGCCAAAACCGGCTGGCTTTGTAATTTTGGCACTTTTGCAACTCCCAGTGGTGTATTAACTTCTGCAATTTCGAATTTTAGTGTTTTGCTTATTTCGTAGGCAAAAACCTCTCCTATCCGATACATATTTTCGCGAAACCGAAGCGGATCTTTTTGAATAACTACATCTCTGATTTCTGATAGATACTGATCTAAAATTGATTGATTGTTGCCTAAGATTTTTATTTCCATAGTTGATTTTGTTAGGTAAAAATTGCATCGCCGTCGCCGTCCTG
>DAOPKR010000098.1:10514-17318 GCA_035391305.1 Draconibacterium sp. | reverse complement strand
TGCTGAACAAGGATTTTACATTGATTTCAGGCGAAGATCAGGATTTTATTATAAACAGCTTTTTCGAATCTCTTGTAAAGAAAAAGGCCGACAAAGTTTATTTACTGAGTACTTTTAAAGTTGACCAGTCGGAAAAGGAAACGCTTTATTCGGTACTTGGCAAAAGTAAAAATGCTGTGCTTTGGGACAAACAGCACTTTTCGGTAAAATTGGTCGATGCGCTGAAAAACGATTTCAACAGCCTGGTTTGGATTTCGTTGCTTGCCGTTTTTGCTGTTTTGCTAATTTCTTACGGACGTTTCGAACTTGCAATTCTGGCCATGATCCCTTTGGTTGCGGGCTGGTTGTGGACACTCGGTTTAATGGGTTTGTTTGGCATCGAATTCAATATTTTCAATATTATAATTTCAACTTTTATATTTGGGTTGGGAGTTGATTATGCGGTGTTTATTTTAAATGCGCTTATTGAAGAAAGAAAATACGGGCACAATGAATTAACCGCAAGTAAACTTTCAATTTTACTTTCGGCGCTTACCACATTTGCCGGAATTGGTGTATTGATTTTTGCAAAGCATCCTGCACTAAAATCAATAGCTGCATTGTCTATAATCGGGGTTGGTTCAATACTTTTTTTAAGTTACACCCTGCTGCCGGTTTGTTACCGGATTTTATACTACACCAACGGAAAGGAACGCACTGCACCGGTAACTTTGTATAATCTTTTTACCTCTGTTTTTGCTTTTGTACAATTTCTAACAGGGTGTGCAACGTTAACCGGGCTGATTCCGGTTTTACTGATTTTGCCGGTTAGCTTAAAAACCAAAAAATATATTGTACACCGTCTTTTGCAGCTTTTTAGTTTTTTTATTGTTTACAGCATTTTTGGTATAAAAAAGAAGTGGATTGACAAAAATAAATTCGATTTGTCAACACCAAAAATTATTGTAAGCAACCACCAGTCGCATCTCGATTTAACTTTAATTCTTCTGATGAACCCCAAAATTATTGTTTTAACAAACGACTGGGTTTGGAACAACCCGTTTTACGGATTTATAGTGCGTTTTATTGATTATCATCCAATTAGCAGAGGAATGGAAGAAATTATTGATCCTTTGCAAAAATGTGTGAATGACGGATATTCAATTTTGGTTTTTCCGGAAGGACGCCGCACACGCGACGGAAAAATCAGCCGGTTTCACAACGGGGCGGTTTATTTATCTGAAAAATTGAAACTTGATATTCTACCAATTGTAATTCACGGCGCAAATCACTGCATGGACCGCAATGAATTCTTTATTCGCAACGGCCAGGTAACACTGAAGTTTTTCGACCCAATCAAAAAGGAAAACTTTTTTAACAAGGAAACCTATATTGCGCGAAGCAATGAATTGCTGTATTTCTTCAGAAATGAATTCAATAAGTTGTCTGTTGAACTGGAAACACCTGATTATTTTTCTCCGGTTTTAATACAGTCGTATATTTACAAAGGTCCTGTTTTGGAATGGTATTTACGCATAAAAATCAGGCTCGAAAACAATTACAAATTTTTTAACAGTATTATTCCGCGTGATGCAGTGATTTGCGATATTGGCTGCGGTTATGGTTTTATGGCAGCAATGTTAAAAATGGTTGCGCCTGAACGCAGGATTTTTGCCATTGATTATGATGCACAAAAAGTTGAACTGGCAAAATACGCCCATAAAAATAAGGAAGGCCTGGTTTTCATTTCAGGCGATGTTCTAAATATGGAAATTCCAAAAGCCGACACAATAATTCTTGCCGATGTGTTGCATTACATGCCCGAAAAACAGCAGGAAAGTTGCATCCAAAAATGTATGGACAGTTTAAATATCAACGGGCAAATAATAATCCGTGATGCCGATACCGATTTGGCAAAACGAACAAAAGGAACAAAACTGACAGAGTTTTTCTCAACGCGCCTTTTGGGATTTAACAAAACCGAATACGATAAATTATACTTCTTTTCAGGGAAAAAAATAGAACAACTTGCTTTGTCAAATGGATTTAGCGTTAACCGGATCGACAAAACCAAGTTAACTTCGAATGTGATTTACATTTTGCAACGAAAGGGTAAAATATAGTTGGAAAAATTCGATGCAATAATAATTGGGAGTGGCCTGGGTGGTTTGGTCAGCGGAAATATTCTTTCAAAAGAAGGTTTAAAAGTGTGTGTTCTTGAAAAAAACGGGCGCATTGGCGGAACTTTGCAATCGTTTGCCAAAGAAGGTACAATTTTTAATACGGGTTTAAATTATACCGAAAGCCTTGGAAAAGGTGAGATTCTTTACCGCTATTTTAACTATTTGGGTTTGATGGATGCCTTGAAAATTCAGCGTCTTGATATCGATTCTTTCGATAAAATATCATTTGGAAATGATGATGCAGAATATCATTTTGCACAGGGGCACGACTATTTCGTTGAAAGATTAACTGAATATTTTCCAAAAGAGCGCGAAAATCTGCAAAACTACATTCACCAAATGGGAGCAGTGTGCAACAGTTTTCCGCTTTACAGTTTAGATGCCAGTCAAACAGATTTTTCGGTTTTGGAGAAGCAGCAAAGTGTTTCGGCGTTTTTAAAATCATGTACTTCAAATCAAAAACTTCAAAAGGTTTTAGCCGGAATGAGTTCACTTTATGCAGGTGTTGAGGATGAAACTCCCATGTATATTCATTCGCTTATAAATTATTCGTTTATAAAAAGTGCCTGGCGTTTTGTAAATGGCAGTTCGCAACTTGCAACCCTTTTGGCGAAAGGAATTGCACAGAATGGCGGAATTGTGCAAAAGAAAAGTAAAGTTGTGGCGCTCGGAGGTCAGGAAAATAGAATAACACATGTTTGCCTGGAAAACGGAGAACAGTTGCAGGCAAACTGGATAATTTCAAACATTCACCCGGCTTCAACCTTAAAACTTCTGCCTGATGGAATGGTACGGAAAGCGTACAACAACAGGATTCTTTCGTTGCAAAACTCGGTAGGGATGTTTAGTTTGTACCTTGTTTTAAAGAAAGAAAGTCTCAAACAATTCAATTTTAATGTTCATCATTTTCCAAATTCAAATGTTTGGGGAACAAATTATATCGAAAAAAACTGGCCTGAACATTTTATGTTGTATTCGCCCGCAAACTCAAAAGCAGTTGATTTTGCAAACGGTTTGGTAGTGTTGTCATACATGAAATTTGAGGAGTTAAAGAAATGGCAAAACACAACCCGGTTTAACCGTCCACCTGAATATTATGATTTTAAGAATCAAAAATCAGAGATTTTACTGGACGCCGTTTCCAAAAAGTTTCCAAATATTCGCGGTCATATCAAATCAGTTTATTCAGCCACACCACTAACTTATCTCGATTATACAGGCACACCTGAAGGTTCAGCCTACGGAATTAAAAAAAACGCTGAAAACCCAATGTTGTCGCTTATTTTACCCCGTGCAAAAATTGGCAACCTTTTGTTTACCGGGCAAAATTTGAATATGCACGGTATTCTTGGCGTTACAATCAGCGCAGTTGCCTGTTGCCAGGAGATAGTAGGGAATGGGTATTTATTTAATAAAATCAGAAATTTCTAATCAACCTTTAACTGAATTTATGAAAGCGAAATACGATATTGTTATAATTGGAAGTGGACTTGGTGGCCTGAGTTGCGCTTATATTTTAAGCAAATTCGGTTTTAAGGTTTGTGTTTTGGAGAAGCATTTTCAAATAGGCGGGAATCTGCAGACTTTCGAAAGAAAAGGCTGCAAATTCGACACAGGCATGCATTATGTTGGTAGTTTGGGTCCCGGCGAGGTACTCCATAAATTCTTCAGTTATCTTGATCTGTTACAAGTAGTTGAAAGAAAAAAACTGGATGAAGATGCTTTTGACGTGGTTAAAATCAATAGCCGGAAATACAACTACGCAATGGGTTATGAAAAATTTACGGCGGGTTTGATTTCCGATTTTCCTGAAGAGGCGGAAGCAATTAAAATTTATGCTGCAAAAATCAGGGAATTGGGTGAAAACTCCGACATATATAACCTGCGCGAAGTTGACTTAATGGATATGACAAATATTGATTATTATGGAATAAGCACTTCTGAATTTATTGCCTCGTTAACAAAAAATGCTGATTTACAGGCTGTTTTGGCCGCTTTAAACCCTTTGTATGCGGGAGAAGAAGCAACTACTCCGCTTTATGTTCACGCACTTGTAAACCATTTTTTTATTACAAGTGCATGGCGGTTAACAAAAGGTGCCGACCAGATTTCAAATGCCCTCGCAAATTCAATAAAAAAAATGGGTGGAGAAGTAATCGAAAGGGCAGAAGTTGTTAAGTTTCATTTCAATGATATGCAGATTTCGGCTGTTGAAACAAAAGCTGGTGATATTTTTGAGGCGGATAGTTTTATCTCAAATATGCACCCTTCTCTAACTATGGATTTTATTCCCGATGATAAAATTCGTAAATCATATAAAAACCGGATGAGCAATCTTAGGAACACAATCTCCTCATTTACTGTTTATTTAGTACTTAAAAAGAATCAAATTCAAAATCAGAACAAAAATTTTTATTATTACAAAACCAACAAAGTTTGGGGTGTCGATAATTACGGAGCAGGAAACTGGCCGCAGGGTTTAATGGTTTACTTTACTGCCGACAAAACGAATCCGGAATTTGCGGAGAGCGCCACAATTATTACTTACATGAAATATGACGAGGTTAAGCAGTGGGAAAATACAAACATTGGAAAACGCGGAAAATTATACAGAGATTTTAAAAATCGGAAAAAAGAACTTTTAATGAACAGGGTAGCCGAAATATTTCCTGAATTGATTGATGCAGTTGAAGTGAGTTATTCTGCCAGTCCGCTGACTTACCGCGACTATACGGGGACGCGCGAGGGTAGCATGTATGGTATTGTGCGCGACAGCACACGACCAATTGAATCGTATATTTCGCCGCGGACTAAGATACCAAATTTGTTTTTAACCGGGCAGAGCGTAAATTTGCACGGAATTACCGGGGTGCTGTGCGGTGCTTTAATCACTTGTGGGTATTTTGTCGAAATCAACAAAATTATCAGGGATATTAATGATAGTTATCCTGCTGAATTTATAGCATCCAAAAATAAATTAACAAATTAAATTGCGGCGAAAAGCAATTGTTTTATAAGTTTTTATTTGAATGAAAAAAAGATACAAAATACTAATTGCCCTTGTTTTACTAATCGCAATTGCGTTTGCCTATCTTTTTTCTGTTTCAAGGATGCAGGAACCTGTTCATCCCGAAATCTCCTTAGAAAACTTTTCTGTTAATGTTGTAAACGACTCGTTGATCACCTGTGGCGACAGTTGGTTAAAGCAAAATAAGTTTGGCATTTGGGAGCTTTTTGTTCAGGGAGATTCATATTCAATGGGACTAAAAAATGGAGTTCTTACAAAAGATTTATTGCAGTACCAGGAAAAAGTTTTTGTTGAACAAATTAATGAATTGGTACCTTCAAAATTTTACCTCCAGTTTTTACGTTTGTTTTTAGGCTGGTTTAACCGGAAAATGCTCGATTATGTTCCCGAAGAGTATCAACTTGAAATTGCCGGTGTTTCAAAATCAGCATCCGGTGAATTCAATTTTATAGCTCCGCCTTTTCAGCGGATTATGAGTTACCACGGGGCACACGACATGGGCCATGCGCTTCAGAGCCTAACTTTGGTTGGCTGCACTTCGTTTGGTGTCTGGAATGGTTTTTCTGCCGATTCCAGCCTTTTAATTGGTCGGAATTTTGATTTTTATGCCGGTGACCGGTTTTCTGAAAATAAAATTATAGCCTTCGTAAAACCCGATGAAGGCTACCCTTTTATGTCGGTTACCTGGGGCGGAATGATTGGCGTTGTTTCGGGAATGAATGCCGAAGGTTTGACGATTACTTTAAACGCAGAACCTACAAATATTCCGCATATCAGCAAAACACCCGTTTCAATTTTGGCACGAAAAATTTTACAGTATGCTTCCACAATTGATGAGGCTTATAAAATTGCGCAGGAAAATGAGATTTTTGTTTCCGAATCGTTTTTAATTGGTTCGGGTAAAGAAAACAGGGTTGCTTTAATTGAAAAAACAAATACCCAAACTACACTTTATAAACCTGAGATTGATCGAATTACAGTAACAAATCATTTTATCAATTCATCTCTTATTCAACCCGATAAAGAAAAAACCGGATTTAAGGATGCCTCACATTACCGGATGGAACTTGTAAATGCTTTAATCGACAGTATTGACGTGTTTTCTGTTGAAGAGGTTGCCGGAGTACTTCGCGACAGAAATGGGAAAAATGGCGAAAACATTGGCTTTGGAAATGAAAAAGCTGTTAACCAGTTAATTGCGCATCATGGAATTATTTTTAAACCACAGGAAAAGAAAGTTTGGGTTTCGGCAGCACCTTTTCAATTGGGGACTTTTGTTGCGTATGACTTAGATGAAATTTTTGCCAGCCCCGACTCATTTGCAACAAAAACTGCTTATTTGAGTAATGAGAATATTGCATCTGACAAATTTTTGTTGAGCGAGGATTATGAACAATTTCTTCAATATAAAAATACGCTTGCAGCAATTCAGGATAAAATAAAAAGCAAATCAGCAATAACAGATATTGAGTTTGACGAACTGATTGCTTTAAACAAAAACTACTATTATCCCTGGTTTTTGGCCGGAAATTTTTACTATGAAAAGAAAGAATTTGAACCTGCACTTTCGTATTTTTCAAAAGCAATAAAACTTGAAATTCCCCAGGAATCAAC
>DAOPKR010000098.1:0-10414 GCA_035391305.1 Draconibacterium sp. | reverse complement strand
AATAAAACAGCCACAACATGTTTATACCCGAGATTGAAAAGGCAGGCAGGGAAGAAATTACAAAATACCAGGAAAGCAGATTACCTGGTTTACTAAATTATTTAAACGAGAATTCGCCTTTTTATTCCAGCTTTTTTGTGCAGCACAACATTGAAATCGGAAAAATAAAAACATTGGCCGATTTGGCTGAAATTCCGGTTACAACCAAGGAGATGCTGCAAAAAAATAACATGGATTTTCTGTGTGTTGACCGCAGCAAAATCATCGACTATATTACTACTTCGGGGACTTTGGGCGAGCCTGTAACTTTTACCATGACAGAAAATGATTTGGAACGTTTGGCATACAACGAATATATTTCCTTTTTATGTGCAGGAGGTTCTCCAACCGATATTTACCAGTTAATGGTTACAATGGACCGGCGGTTTATGGCTGGGTTGGCTTATTTTTCAGGCATCCGTAAAATAGGGGCGGGAGTTGTTCGTGTTGGACCGGGTAATCCCGAGTTGCAATTCGACAGTATCCGGCGGGTTCAGCCAACCAGTATAGTTACGGTTCCTTCTTTTATCATCAAACTCATCGAATTTGCTGAAGAAAATAAAATCGACCTGAATAAAACTTCAATAAAAAAAGCAATTTGTATTGGCGAAGCTTTGCGAAACAACGATTTTTCACTGAATAAGCTTGGTAACCGTATTGCAGAAAAATGGAATATTCAGTTGTTTTCAACTTATGCATCTACCGAAATGGGCACAGCTTTTACCGAATGCGAATATGGAATTGGCGGGCACCATCACCCTGAAATGATTATTGTTGAGTTTTTGGATGATAACGACAAACCCGTAAAAGATGGCGAACCAGGCGAGGTTACCATTACAAATCTTGGCGTTGAGGGAATGCCGCTGCTGCGGTTTAAGACCGGTGATATTTGCAATCATTATTACACGCCCTGCAAATGCGGAAGGACAACAATGCGTTTGGGCCCGGTTATTGGCAGAAAAAAACAGATGATTAAATTTAAGGGTACAACGCTTTACCCGCCTGCAATGTGCGATATTCTGAATGATATAAAAGAAGTAAAAAACTATGTCATTGAAGTTTCAACAAATAATATTGGTACCGATGATATTCTTTTAAAACTTGGGGTTGAAGTTCCTTCGAAAGAGCTGGAAAAAATGATTAAAGACCATTTTCGGGCCCGAATTCGGGTTGCTCCGTTTATTCAGTTTGAAAAAGTTGATGAAATTCAGAAATTGCAATTTCCAAACCTGAGCCGCAAACCGGTAACTTTTATTGACAAAAGATAAAACACAATAATATTTCGGATTGAAATTCTTTTTAATTATACTTAGCCAACTAAAAAATTAAGCAAAATATATGCACGATAATTTCGATAACATAAGATGTTATACCGATAGAGAAGCTGTTGAAGCCTTGAGGCGCATGGTTGGTTATGATGAATTTTACCCTTTGTTCAGGCATGTTTTCCCCGATTTATCAAAAGCTGAACTGACGGATTTATTTCTTTCATTAACCGGTTCTTATGATTTTCAAAAGCGGGTGGTTGACAAGGCTGTTAAAACGGTAGTGAATTTAAGTATGGATGAATTTTCATGGGGAGGAATTGAGAATATTGAAAAAGACGGTGCATATTTATATGTTGCCAACCACCGCGACATTGTTTTGGATGCGGCTTTGCTCCAACATGTTTTGGTGAGCAACAGCATGAACACAACCCAAATTACCTTTGGCAGTAATTTAATGACAACACCGTTTATTATCGACTTTGGAAAAACCAACAAAATGTTCACCGTGTTTCGCAATCCGGATAGCCGCGAACAAATCCGAATTTCAAAACAACTTTCTGAATATATGCGGTATGTAATTGAAGTGAAAAAAGAATCACTTTGGATTGCACAACGCTCAGGAAGAACAAAAGATGGAATTGATATTACACAACAAGGCTTGCTTCGCATGTTTTCGATGAGTGGGAGCGGGAGCATAAAAAAGCGGTTAAAAGAACTAAACATTGTTCCTCTTTCAATATCATATGAATATGAACCCTGCGATTATTTAAAAGTGAGCGAAACATTTCATTCAAAACAAGGAAAATACATTAAAAAACCAGGTGAGGATTACAGAAGTATTGCAGAAGGAATTACCGGTTATAAAGGGCGGACAAAATTGGTTTTAGGCAAACCCCTGACTGATTTTATTGATGCCTTGCCCGATTCAATGGATAAAAAAGATTTATTTAAAGTTGTTGCTGCAGAAATTGATCGGCAGATATATGAGAATTACAAATTGTGGCCTTCGAATTACATTGCTGCTGATTTGCTGAATGGTAACCGGCAATATTCTTCACAATATAATAATTCTGAAAAAGAGCGTTTTCTGGAAAATATGAATAAAAAAATGACATTGGTTGATTTAAAAGAAACAGATTTCAAAAACCAGTTTCTGCAATTGTATGCAAACCCGGTAAGGTTTGTATCGAAGTAAAATATTGGAAACATAAGGTTATTTCGAATGGAAATAAATTGTATCAGAAAGTATCGTTTTTGACGATAAATCATATTTTTGCTTCGGGAAAGACCATAATTATATATTTACCAGATGCTGACAGAACCGCTAAAATCGATTATAGAATTAGAAGATTTTGTAAATGTTATTTACAAAAACAAGCCTGTTGAAATTTCGAAAGAAATACTTTTTCAGCTTGAAAAATCATTTCATTTCCTAAACGAATTCTCTAAAGGGAAAATAATTTACGGTATAAATACAGGTCTTGGCCCAATGGCACAATACAAAATTCAGGATGAAGACCAGGTTCAGCTGCAGTTAAATTTAATTCGAAGTCATGCAGTTGGTGCCGGAAAAGTGCTCGGCGATGCAGATTTAAAAGCTGCAATGCTGGTTCGCTTAAATTCATTTTTACAGGGAAAATCAGGTATTGATTTGTCGTGTGTTCAGCTCCTGTCGCAAATGATTAACAAAAATATTCTCCCGTTTATTCCTGAACACGGCGGAGTTGGTGCCAGCGGTGATCTCGTTCAACTTGCCCATCTGGCCTTAAACATGATTGGTGAAGGAAATGTAAAATATAAAGATGAATGGTTGCCCTGTAAAACAGTTTTCGAGAAAGAAGGGTTGCAGCCAATCAATATTAAAATGCGCGAAGGTTTGGCTATTATAAACGGCACTTCCGTAATGACCGGAATTGGTATCAATAATTTGCTTGAAGCCCGGTCGCTGCTCAATTGGTCAATTAGCCTTTCATGCATAATAAACGAAATAGTTGAGTCGTTTGACGATCATTTTTCTGATGAACTTAATCTTGCCAAAATGCATTACGGTCAAATTGAAGTTGCCCGCCAAATGCAGAATATTCTTTCGGGCAGTAACCGAATACTTAAGCGTGGTGATTATTTCAATACCGAAAAGTTAAATGGCACAAATGTGTTCTCTAAAAAAGTGCAGGAATACTACTCGCTTAGGTGCGTACCTCAAATTTTAGGGCCGGTTTTCGACACCATAAAAAACTGCGAAAAAGTACTTCTAAATGAACTCAATTCAGTTTCCGATAATCCCGTAATTTCTTTAAGTGAAGAAGAAGTTTTGCACGGCGGTAATTTTCATGGCGACTACATTTCATTGGAAATGGACAAATTGAAAATTGTTTGCACACGGTTAAGCATGTTGGCCGAAAGGCAGTTAAACTTTCTTTTCAACAGCAGGTTGAATAAAATTCTTCCACCTTTTATTAATTTGGGTAAACTCGGGCTTAATTTAGGAATGCAGGCCATGCAATTTACCGCAACTTCAACAACTGCCGAAAATCAAACACTTTCAAATCCAATGTACGTTCACTCAATCCCAAACAATAATGATAATCAGGATATTGTGAGCATGGGGACAAATTCGGCTCTTATTTGCAAACGGGTAATAAACAATACCCGGCAAGTTGTTGCGATACAGGTTATTGCCGTTTTACAGGCGATTGATTATCTGGATATTGAAGATAAATTGTCGCCATTCACTCAAAACATTTATAAAATGGCGCGCTCGATTGTTCCTAAGTTTGTTGAGGACACGCCAAAATACGAAGAGATTGCAGCAATTGAGAAAATGATACTCGAAACAGAACTTTGCCCGCCCAAAACGGCAAAAACCAAAAACGTAAAATCACATTAATATGAAATATGCGCTTGTAACGGGAGGATCACGCGGGATTGGAAAAGCAATTTGCATTGAACTGGCGAAAGATGGATTTTATATACTTGTTAATTACCGGTCAAATGCCGCAGAAGCCCAGAATACCCTTGATGAAATTACAGAAAATGGTGGTCAGGGTGAACTGCTCCCCTTTGACGTTTCAAATGGAGATGAGGTGAGGCAGGCAATTGAAACATGGACACAAAATAATCCTGGAAAGGCAATTAATGTTTTGGTTAATAACGCAGGCATAACAAATGATAATTTGCTGGTTTTTATGTCCGACGAACAATGGAATTCGGTTTTGCGAACCAACCTTGACAGTTTTTACTTCACCACAAAACAGGTTTTAACCAATATGATTGTTGGTAAATGGGGCCGTATTATCAATATTGTATCTTTGTCGGGGCAAAAAGGAATGGCCGGGCAGGTTAATTATGCGGCTGCAAAGGCGGGTGTTATAGGAGCCACAAAATCGCTGGCGATGGAAGTTGGTAAAAAGAAAATTACGGTAAATGCTGTTGCTCCGGGGTTTATAAAAACTGATATGACAAGCGGTCTGGATGAAAATGAGCTGAAAAAACTTGTTCCGCTCAACCGGTTTGGAACCGCACAGGAAGTTGCTTATGCGGTTGCTTTTCTGGCTTCGGAAAAGGCTGCATATATTACCGGCGAAACAATTTCGATAAACGGGGGAATGTATAGTTAATAATTGAACTTTGCTTATTTAATAAATACAGAAGATGAAGAGAGTTGTAATAACAGGAATGGGAATTTACTCAACGATAGGCAAGAACCTTGATGAAGTTAATAATTCGCTTTATAACGGAATTTCAGGAATTGGTATTGATCCCAAAAGAATAGAAGATGGTTTCAGATCGCCTTTGACAGGAATTATTGAACGTCCGAACCTCAAGGATTTATTGCCAAGAAGGTTGCGGATTGGTATTCCTGAGCAGGGCGAGTATGCTTACGTAGCAACCATGGAAGCACTTGAAATGGCACGAATTGACGAAGATTTCAGGCTGAAAAATGAAATCGGTATTTTGTATGGAAATGATAGTTCGGCAATACCCGTAATTAATGCAATTGATATTGTGCGCGAGAAAAAAGATACAATGCTGGTGGGGTCGGGTAGTATATTTCAATCAATGAATTCCACCATCACCATGAACCTTTCGGTAATACTTAAGTTGCGTGGGATAAATTTTACAATCAGCGGTGCATGTGCAAGTAGTTCTCATGCTATTGGAATGGCAATGATACTTATTCAGCAAGGTTTACAGGACATTATTATTTGTGGGGGAGGGCAGGAGGTAAATGCCGAATCAATGGGCTCTTTCGATGGATTAAGCGCTTTTTCGATGCGAATTGATGAACCCACAAAAGCTTCGCGCCCGTTTGACAGGGACCGCGACGGTCTTGTTCCAAGCGGAGGCGCTGCAACAGTAATTGTTGAAAGTTACGAATCGGCAATTAAACGAGGTGCTCCTATTTTAGCCGAACTTACAGGTTATGGGTTTTCTTCAAACGGCGATCACATTTCGGTTCCAAATGTTGAAGGGCCAACCCGCTCGCTCGAAAATGCACTGAAATATGCAAACACACGCCCCGATGAAATTGATTATATTAATGCACATGCTACCTCAACGCCGGTTGGAGATTTAAATGAAGCGCAGGCTCTTTACAATGTTTTTGGCTCGCGGCCACCGGTAAATGCAACAAAATCAATGACTGGTCACGAAATGTGGATGGGTGGGGCAAGCGAAATTATCTATTCAATTTTAATGATGCAAAACTCTTATATTGCACCAACTTTAAACTTCGAAAATCCCGACGAGTATTCAGCAAAATTGAATCTTTCGGGAAAACGGATAGAAAAAAAGATTGATACTTTCCTTTCCAATTCATTTGGTTTTGGGGGAACAAATTCAACACTGATTTTAAAAAAATATAATAAAAAATAAAATTATGACACGAGAAGAAATAATTGAAAAAGTAAATGGGTTTTTGATTGACGAGTTCGAAATTGAAGAAACCCGGATTTCTCCCGACGCTAATTTTAAAGACGATTTGGAACTTGAAAGCCTCGATTTTGTTGATATTGTTGTAATTATTGAACGTGATTTCGGTTTTAAAGTGAAAAGTGAAGAATTGGTTCATATTCGTCAGCTTTCCGATTTGTACAATTATATTGAAGAGCAAGTAAAAAATAAGAACTAATGTCTTTGTGGAAGGGCAAAACCCGGGGAGGAACAGCAGGTTATAAAATTTTTATATTCTTACTTCAGAACATAAATATTCAGTTTTCTTATGCCTTACTTCGCGTGGTTGCTGCCTATTTCTGGGTTTTTTCCAACAAACAGCCGTTGTTCTACTTTTATCAAACCCGTTTAAATTTTTCCAGGTGGAAAAGTTATTCAGCAATTTATAAAAACTATGTAATGCTTGGGCAATGCCTTCTTGATAAAATTGTTGTTATGGCAGGCATTAAAAATAAATTCACCTACGATTTTATCGGAGAAGAATATTTACACGAACTTGCTGAAAGTAAAAGCGGCGGCATTTTAATCGGGGCACATTTTGGGAATTGGGAAATTGCCGGACACCTGTTAAGAAGAATCAGTATCAAAGTACATATTGTTATGCTTGATGCCGAACATGAAAAAATAAAAGCCCTTTTACAAAACGTATCAAAAGAAAAATTGTCAGTTATTCCAATAAAAAATAATTTCGATCATTTGTATGCAATTGAAGAGGCACTTGCAAAAGGCGAACTTATTGCAATTCACGGCGACAGGTTTTTACCCGGGGCAAAAAAGGTAACCTGTACTTTTTTAGGCGAAGAAGCACTTTTCCCGACGGGGCCATTTTATATGGCTTCAAAATTTAAAGTTCCGGTTAGTTTTGTTTCTGCAATAAAAACCGGCAAATTTCATTACCGGCTAAATGCAACAAAACCCGGACTAATCAATTATACATTCAAACTAAAAACCCGAAATCAGGATTTAAGAAAACTGGTTGAACCTTTTGTATTGAATTTGGAGAAACTGGTAGCGGAAAATCCCACACAGTGGTTTAACTTTTATCAATTCTGGAGTAAGGAAAATGAACCAAATAAAACAATAAATACCTAATCTATGAATTTCGGAAACGACAATAAAACTGCCTTGCAGGCAAAATTCGATGCGCAAAAAATTGCATTTGGCCCCATCATGTTTCAGGCAGCGCGTGCTTTACAAAACCTGGGAATTTTAGAATGCATCAAAAAACAGAGGAACAAAGGCATCAAAATTTCAGAAATAGCAAGTGAACTAAAACTTCCGGTTTATGGTGTAAAGGTTTTGTTGGAAGCCGGATTGAGCATGGAATTGGTAAGAGTTGAAAACGACTGCTATTTCCTCACAAAAACAGGTTTTTTTATTCTCAGCGACCGGCTTACACAGGTAAATATGAACTTTGTTAACGATGTAAATTACAAAGGTTTTTTTTCGCTGGAAGAAGCAATTCGCACAGGTAAACCCGAAGGACTAAAAGAATTTGGAAACTGGGACACAGTTTATGAAGGGCTGTCGCAACTTCCTGAAGACGTTCAGAAAAGCTGGTTTGAATTTGACCATTTTTATTCTGATAATGCTTTCCCTGAAATTTTACCTGAGATTTTCAGGAATAATTCAAAAAAGCTTCTTGATGTAGGCGGAAACACAGGGAAATGGGCTATTCAGTGTGCTAATTTTAATAATGAAATTGAAATTACAATTCTCGATCATCCGGGACAATTGGAAAAAGCGAAAAAAAATATTGACAGAAACGGATTTTCAGACCGAATAAAAGGGATTCCGATGAATTTACTCGATCATTCCATTCCATTTCCAACAGGTTTTGATATTGTTTGGATGAGCCAGTTCTTAGATTGTTTCTCACAGGAAGATATTCTTGAATTACTAATCAGGGCAAAAAATGCTATTAACAAAAATGGCGCAATATACATTTTGGAAACCTACTGGGACAAGCAAAAATATGAAGCTTCAACATATAGTTTGCACGCTACATCGCTGTATTTTACATGTTTAGCCAACGGTTGCTCACAAATGTACCATTCCGAAGATATGCTTTCACTAATTGAAAGGGCCGGGCTCTTTGTAGCCAAAGAAATACATGATGTAGGCATAAGCCATAGTTTGTATGAGTGTAAACAAAAGAAGTAATGGTTGCGTGTAAAAACATAATGGAATTAATTCCGCAACGACCACCGTTTTTGTTGATTGATGAATTATTGTCAATTGAAAACAATGTCATTACATGTTGTTTCACCATTCCGCAAAAACATGTTTTGGTTGAAAATGGAAAACTTAGTGAAGCTGGTTTGGTTGAAAATATTGCGCAAACTGCTGCCGCCGGAAACGGGTTTATAGCAAAAGAAAACGATTTGAAAATACCCGATGGTTTTATTGCCGGAATTAAGAATCTGAAAGTAAATAGTCTTCCGGCGGCAAACAAAAAACTCATAACAAAAGTAATTCAACTCGAAAAAATTATGGGTTACAGTTTAATTAAAGGTGAAATTTGGACGGAGGCAAATTTTGTTGCAAGTTGCGAAATGAAGATTTATTGTCCGTAACGAATCGGGGAAAAAAACATTTTGTCAACTTTCGGAAAAACAAAAAATTTTTCTGAAATAGGATTGATTAAAAGCATTTTAAAATGATAATGTGCACCATTTTTTTATATACATTTGCTTATATAAAAAATCAAATCAATTTCTTAAAATCGTTTATCCCATGAAAAAACTAATCGCAATTATTTTATTTGGAATGTTTATTTTTCCTTTGGTACTTCAAGGTCAGGTACTTTCCGATCAACAAAAAGATTTATACCAAAAAAAGGTGTATAAATTCAAGAAAATGAAAAGTACGGGGGTTGCAGTTACTTTTGGTGGAGCTATTCTAACAGCCGGTGGCATTGCAATGATGATAAAAGGTGCCGACGAGTATGTAAATAATGATTCTTATTCGTCAACAGATCTTTATCCAACCTCATTTTATGTCGGATATATTGGTGCAATTCTTGGAGGTGCAGCAACAACTGGTGGAATTGTAATGTGGTCAATTGGAGGTTCAAAAGCCAGAAGTTACAGCAAAAGGTTAAATTCACTTTCTCTGAATTTGAATCCCGCACCAAAACAAATGATTTCACTTTCGTATAGGTTTTGAAATTCAAAAACCATTTATACTATGCTAAAACTAATTGTCCTTTTATTACTTGGCGTCATTGCTTTTCCGATTTTGCTTCAAGGTCAGGTATATACTGATAAACAAAAAACTTTATATGAAAATAAGGTTTATAAATTCACCAAAATGAAACGGACAGGTTTTGCTTTAACTGTTGGTGGAGCAGCTGCAACGGTTGCCGGTATAATGACTACGTCGAATTCGGGCTACGTTAATTCGTATCATTCAATAGGTGATCAATCTGTGCAGTGGTTAGTTGGTTATATAACAACAATTGTTGGAGTAGAAGCAACTGCTGGAGGAATTGCGTTATGGTCAATCGGGAATTCAAAAGCAAAAAGTTACAACAAAAGGTTAAACTCACTTTCACTTAATTTGAATCCGGCGCCAAAACAAATGATTTCACTTTCGTATCGGTTCTAAACAAAACAATTTTAAAGATGAAAGTAAATTAAATCTGAATTATTAATAAACTAAAAATTAAGTAGAATGAAAACAAAGTTAATTTTAATGCTGTCAATTGTAGTTTTTGTTTGTTCAAATTCGGCATTTGCAAAAGGATTTCAACCGCCATCAAAAGGTAAAGCAGTAGTTTATTTTGCCCGTGTTACCAGTTGGGGTGGCAGTTCCAGTTTTGAATTTTTTCACCAGGATAAGTATATTGGCGTATTCAAGAAAGTCAATTACATTAGGTATGAATGTGATCCGGGAGAACAACTTTTTTGGGCTTCAACTGAAAACAAGGAATTTATTACGGCTAATCTTAAAGAAGGCGGATCGTATATTATTATTGTCGATGTAATTATGGGAGCCTGGAAACCCAGGGTCGGGTTTAATCCGATTACCTATGATGATGTTGATATTTTTGAAAGGGCAAAAGATTTAATCAATAAAAAAGACCCTGTAATTACGCCCGATAAAAAAATTGAAGAAATGAATGTAAAACTCAAGCCATTTATCGAAGAAAA